>CAZMTM010000045.1:3213-6119 GCA_964569175.1 uncultured Gammaproteobacteria bacterium
TGATTCCTGCAGGTGGAGGATAAAGGGATTAAGTGAAGATGATAAAAAAGCAAGGATGGGAGGGCCTGGTTTTATGGGATAAAACTCAAGGTTCTACTTACTCACTTGAAGGAAAAACCTTGAGACCGTTGTCTTGTTTCAAGAGGAAGCTGGTTCAGGAAGATGATTTTATTGTTCGCGACTGGGAATCTTCGAAAAACGATTCTGCCAGAATGGCCAAGTTGTATTTAAGTCAGATTGATCCCAATACCAGACAAGAATTTTCTTGCGGCGCTTGCGGTGGTGGTTTTACCAATCAGTGGCGGAAAGAATTAGCCAATGATAAACTTTACCCTTTTGTAGCCGAGATTAAGTTTTTTAAGAGATTTTCCAGCGGCGCTTTATTCTCATCTAAATTTTTTCGCATCAGGACTGACAAGAAAATTAAAGAATGCATTGCTCCAAAGAGTTTTGTATTTAAAAAGCGAAAGCGAAAGGAGAAAAAATAAGTAAGTCAAAGAAAAGGTATAGGGAAAAACGAAACAGACTTGAAGCAATTCGTCGGAATGAAGACAATAAACCTACTCTGGATGATGAAGAGATGGAATTTCTTAGAAAAGAATTTCGCTGGAACGGACAGCTTTTAACTGAGATAGAGAGAACTCGTGAGCGGCCATTTGCTGATTACCCTGACGGATTTTATAAAAAGTGTAAAATTTGCGGTAAGGAATTTCGAAATTACTGTCGTTGTTGTCTCTATTAAATTTTAAATATACCTCGATAATTAATCGGGGTATATATTTTTTTTATTTATTTTTTATTTTTCTATTTATTTAATCTTGTTTATTGGAAGATATTCTGGTAAACTATTAATAGAAGGTTTAAACATAAGAGCATAATAGTAGGCCAGTAAACCATGCCCATCTACGAAGTCCAACCTCGTAGATCCTTCTCGTAAATTTTTGTAATTCATAACAAAAATTAATAAAATAATATGGCGGTAGATATGGTTTATCGAGGAAAATTTAATTTATCAACTAAAGGATTTACTGATATAATTGATATTACTGCTCAAGTGGAAGAAATCTTGGCTAAGTCAAAAATAAAAGAAGGGATAGCAATGGTTTCTGTCTTGGGCTCAACGGCCGGTGTTATTACTATTGAGTATGAACCCAATCTGATTAAGGATTTTCAGGAATTTCTGGAAAGATTGATACCAAAAGACAAAAAGTATCATCATGGAGCAACCTGGGGAGACGATAATGGTTTTTCTCATCTAAGGGCTAGCTTACTGGGACCTTCACTAGCCGTGTCGGTCGAAGCCGGAAAATTAATTTTGGGTCAGTGGCAGCAAATTGCTCTTTGCGATTTTGACAATCGTCCACGAGAGCGTAAAATAATAGTTAGAATAATTGGTGAATAAAATAACAAATCGGAAGTTGGGTTTTCGAATATAAAAATGGACTATTTAATACTTAAATGGATTAATAATCTAGCCGGACAATGGGAGGGCCTTGATATGTTCGGTATAATTTGCGCCGACTCTTTAATCTTTGCTATTCCCTTGATTATCATTTTAGTTTATTTTCTCTCATCTCGCAGAAAACAGTTTAGTTTAATAGCACTTAAGATTATTTTAGCAGCTGGCTTAGCTTATTTACTCAATTATTTGATTGGCCTTGTTTTGCCACGCCAGCGGCCATATCTGACCCATCGGAATATTTATGAATTGATTGGTTTTTTGGCCAGCCCGACGGACCTATCTTTTCCTTCAGATCATACGGCTATTGCTTTTGTGATGGCTTTTTCTGTTTTGTTAAGGTGGCGAAAATTTGCTATAATTTTATTAATCATTGCTGCTCTAGTTGGACTGTCCAGAATTTTTGCCGGTGTTCACTGGCCGAGTGATGTTTTGGTCGGAATAGTAGTGGCTGGCATTAGTGTCTTCGTCATAAACACTATTTTTAAACGATTATGGAGACTCTAAAAAAATTATTACAAAAACCAGAGCGTTTGGCGCCGGGTCATCGGACTTGTCGGGGTTGTCCTATTCCTATTATAGTCCGTTCTATTTTGCGGGCTACTGATAAACCAGTGGTAGTAGCTAATGCCACTGGTTGTCTGGAAGTAACTACCACTCTTTATCCGCAGACCTCCTGGATGGTGCCATGGATTCATAATGCTTTTGAAAATGCGCCAGCCACCATGAGTGGTGTAATGGCTACTTATCAATATTTAAAAGAGAAGAAGCGGATTAACGAAGAGATTAAATTTGTTGTTTTCGGCGGAGATGGTTCTACATTTGATATTGGTCTGCAGTCACTTTCTGGCGCCTGGGAGAGAAGAGATGATTTTTTGTATGTTTGTTATGATAACGAGGCTTATCAAAATACGGGGAATCAACGTTCTTCGGCCACACCTTTGGGTGCGGCTACCACTACTACGCCGGCTGGTACAGTAATAAAAGGTAAAATGGAGCCGAGGAAGGATATTATGAAAATTGCCGCTGCCCATAATTTACCCTATCTGGCTCAAGCTGCTATTCATGATTGGCAGGATTTACATCAAAAAGCTCAAAAAGCTTTTGAAATAGAAGGGCCGACTTTTATTAATGTTTTGTCGCCCTGTGTGCCTGGCTGGAAATATGCCTCTGATTTAACTGTAGAATTGTCAAAATTGGCTACTGAAACGTGTTTCTGGCCGCTCTATGAAATAGAGAATGGAATTTATAAGTTGAACCATCAACCCAAAGAGAAATTACCGCTAGAAGATTTTTTAAAACCGCAGAAGAGATTTAAGCATTTATTTAAATCGGAAAATAAAGACATATTGGCCAAGCTTAAAAAGGGGGTTGATAAGCGCTGGGAAGAATTATTAAAAAAAATTAAATAGTATTTATCTGCTAGTTGGTGGACAATAAAAAAGTG
>CAZMTM010000046.1:0-5905 GCA_964569175.1 uncultured Gammaproteobacteria bacterium
CAACTCTAGAACGAAAGGCCTTAAAAGAAATTAAGCAGAATGAGGGAAAACCGGAAATTTTAACCAAACAGATTGCCAAACAAATAGCCGCCCTGGCCAGCGAACTGATTTTTTTAGCTATTAATGATAATGATTTTTATTACACCGGATTGGCTTATTTATTTAACCAGCCCGAATTCAGTCAGCCGGGAGCAGTCTATAGTGTTTCCCAGACCGTTGACCATTTAGATAAAATAATGGTTGATATTTTTGAAACCATTGGCGATGAGACAGAGGTTTTGATTGGCGCAAAAAATCCTTTTAGTAAGTTTTGCGGAACCGTGATTACCCGCTGTCAACTGCCCAATCGCGATAACTATAGTTTAATTGGTCTTCTGGGGCCGGTTAGAATGGATTACAATCGGAATCTGACCTTAATAAATTACGCCAGAGATTTAATTGGCCAATAATTGGTAATTAAGAATTAATAGTCAATAGTTAATAATCAATAATCAATAATCAACAATTATTCTATGTCTGTTCAAGAGACAAAGAAGTACAAGAAGTTGAGGAATCAACTAAAAGAGATAGAAAAAAAAGCCGAAGAATATTTAAACGGCTGGAAAAGGGTCAAGGCCGACTATATTAATCGTGAACGGGAGATAGAGGAAGAAAAGGCCAGGTGGATTAAATTTGCCAATTCAGAGTTAATCTTAAAATTACTGACTATCTTAGACAGTTTTGACCAATCTTTAAATCATACACAGACTTTGAATCATATACCGAAAGAATTGAAAAATAATCAATGGGTTAAGGGTATTGTTCAAATTAAACGGCAGTTTGAAGATTTTTTGTATCAGCAGGGGGTTGAAAAAATTAAAACAATTGGCGAAAAATTTAATCCAGAATTACACGAGGCGATTGAGAAAGAGGTTAAAGAAGAAGAAGAGGGGAAGAAAGAAGAAGAGGGGAAGAAAGAAGAAGAGGGGAAGAAAGAAGAAGAGAGGAAGAATGTTATAACCAAAGAGGTGCAGGCTGGTTACAAAATGCAAGGAAAAGTACTCAGGCCGGCCAGGGTTATCGTTAATTAAAAAATAAAAAATAAAAATAAATATAAATATAAATAAGAAATAAAAGATAAAAGGTCTATTTAATTAAATAATTTAATTAATCTAATTAATCTAATTGATTATGGCTATTATTCCATTTCGACGCGGTTGGCTCTGGGAGCCATGGGAAAAGATGGATCGTTTCTTTGATGAATGGCCGGAGATTAAATCAGCTGAATTTATGCCCGCCCTTGATGTTTACGAGAAGAACAATAAGGTGATTGTGGAAACGCCAGTTGCCGGCATTGACCCCAAAAAAGTGGAAATTTCTGTTGAGGATGACAACATCCTGGTCATTAAGGGTAAAAGTGAGAAGAAATCAGAAGTTGATGAAAAAGATTATTACCGCCGGGAAGTAAAATATGGTAGTTTCTATCGAGCCGTCAGTTTACCAACCAGGGTTAAAGGAACAGAAGCTGAGGCTAGTTACAAAGATGGGATTTTGAAAATTGAAGTTCCCAAAGTGTCGGATACTAAAGCAAAGAAGTTGAAAGTAAAATTTAAGAAATAGTTACTGGTTTAACTATTAACTAATATTTATTTAATTAATTATTAAAATAAGTTAATCGCCAGTTTGCGATTAACTAATGAGGTTATTATATGAGTAAAATAATTGGCATTGATTTAGGTACGTCTAATTCAGCCGCCGCTTATATGGAGGCTGGCAAACCAAAAATAATTCCTTCGGCCGAAGGGACTACTTTGGTTGGCGGAAAAGCTTTTCCGTCTTATGTTGCTTTTAGTAAAGATGACGAATTGTTGGTCGGCGAGGCGGCCCGGCGTCAGGCCGTGGCCAATCCGGAAGGAACCGTTTCTGGCGCTAAAAGAAAAATGGGCACTGATCATAAGTATGGAATTAAAGGTAAAGAATATAGTCCCCAGCAAATTTCTGGTTTTATTCTCCAGAAAATCAAAAAAGACGCCGAATTGTATCTGGGTGATAAAGTGGAAAAAGCGGTTATTACGGTGCCGGCTTATTTCAACGATGCCCAGCGTCAGGCCACCAAAGATGCCGGTTCAATTGCCGGTATGGAAGTAATCAGGTTGGTTAACGAACCAACCGCCGCTTGTCTGGCTTATGGATTGGACAAGATTAAAGAAAAAGACCAACAGGTCCTTATATTCGACTTCGGCGCCGGAACCCTGGATGTAACTATTATGAATTTTGGTCAGGGCGTTTTTGAAGTTAAAGCTACTTCCGGTGATACTCAGTTAGGCGGAACGGATATGGATGAAGTATTAACCGATTATGTAATCAGCGAGTTTAAAAACAAAGAGGGGATTAATTTGAAACCGGATAAAATGGCCATGCAGCGCATCAAAGAGGCGGTGGAAAAGGCTAAGATTGAACTTTCCTCTACCCTGGAAACAGAAATTAACCTGCCTTTTGTTACGGCTGACGCCCAGGGGCCTAAACACATGTTAATGAAAATTACCCGGGCTAAGCTGGAAGAGCTGGTTCAGTCAATTGTTGATCGCTGCCGCGGTTCAATTGAACAGGCTCTGGGAGACGCCAAGCTTAAACCCCAGGATATTGAAAAGATAATTCTGGTTGGTGGACCGACCAGAATGCCGATGGTCCAGAAATTTATTGAAAATATTTTTGGCGCTAAGATTGAGCGAGGGGTTGACCCGATGGAATGCGTGGCTACGGGAGCGGCTATTCAGGGAGCTATTTTAGGCGGGGAAACAGAAGTTAAAGACGTCCTGCTTTTAGACGTTACGCCTTTGACTCTGGGTATTGAAACTCTGGGTAATGTAATGACTCCGCTAATCAAAAGAAATGCCACCATACCTACTTCAAAATCGCAGATTTTTTCTACGGCGGCCGACAATCAACCGTCGGTAGAAATCCATGTTTTACAGGGCGAACGTCCAATGGCCGCCAATAATCGGACGCTGGGTAGATTTATGTTGGATGGTCTTCCGCCTTCTTTGCGCGGTATTCCTCAGATTGAGGTAACCTTTGATATTGACGCCAACGGGATTCTGGTGGTAACAGCCAAAGATAAAGCGACCGGGAAGTCGCAGAATATTACCATTAAGGAATCTTCGGCTCTTTCGGAAAAAGAGATTGAGAAGATGAAAAAAGAAGCTGAACAATTTGCCGCTGAAGACAGAAAGAAGAAAGAGCTGATTGATTTGCGCAATCAGGCCGATACGCTGATTTTTACCTGCGAACGAACGTTAAAGGAAGCCGGGGATAAGGTTAAGGCGGAAGATAAAAAGCCGGTGGAGGAAAAGATTATTGAATTGAAGAAAATTAAGGATGGTCAGGATATTGAAGCGATTAAGAAAGTCATTCAGGAATTAGGCGACGCTATTCAGAAGATTGGGGCGGCTATGTATCAGCAGGCCAAACCAACTGGACCGGCGCCAGGCCAGAAAAAAGAGGAGAAGAAGGAAGAGGGAAAGGGTAAAGATCAAAATAAAGGTAAGGGGCCGATTGAAGGTGAGTTTGAGGAGGAGAAGTAAATAGAGGACGGTTCTCAAAATGAAGCTAATTTGACGAGAAAATGGCCGTGGTCCCTAATTTATTTTTATGATAGATACTAAAAAATGTATAATAATTCATGGGTGCCCATCAAATGCAAAGACAGCAATGAATTTTGAAACAAGGACTTATGACAAACATTGGATTCCCTGGACTAAAGACGAGTTAATTTCAAGGGGCATAGAAACAGAGATTCCTCTAATGCCGACTCCCTGGGAGCCGGATTATGAAAAATTCAAGAGTGAATTTGAGAAATACGAAGTTAATGAAAAGACAATTTTAGTCGGCCATAGCTGCGGTTGCGCTTTTCTAGTTCGTTGGCTTGGAGAGACAAAGAGAAAAATTCTCAAACTTATTCTGGTGGCTCCATGGAAGATTCCCGATGAAGGCGATAAATTTAAAGAATCCTTTTATATTTATCCAATTGATGAAACAATTAAAGATAGAGTTAAAGAAATTGTTATGTTTACGGCTGATGACGAGAGAGATGAGGGAAGAGAGAGTTTGAAAATTTTTCATCAAGTTCTCGGCGGCCAGATCATTGAGCTTAAAGGACACGGGCATTATACAATGGGTCATATGGGAACCGAAGAGTTTCCTGAATTATTAGAAGTTATTTTAGGTGGTAAATAGGTAGATGGTTTTTAAAATAAAACTTTCGCTGAAGGTGGGTCTTCGCCAGGGACCATGTCTCCGCTAACTATTTAATATAAAAAATTTTATGAAAAAAGAACAAGAAGAGGTTAATAAGTGGGTTAATCAATATAAAATTGGCTATTTCGGGCCTTTTGAATGTTTAGCTTGTTTGACCGAAGAGATGGGGGAGGTGGCCAGAGAAATTAACCACTTATATGGCCCGAAAAAGAAGAAGAAAAGCGAGAGTATTAAAAATTTGGGCGATGAAATGGCTGATATGATTTTTGGACTATGTTGTTTAGCTAATTCTCAAAATATAGATTTGGATCAGCACTTTCAAAAAGTAATGGATAAGTATTATCATAGAGATAATGATAGATGGGAAAAAAGATAAAAAAGAGTATACTAATTTGATTATTATTTTAATATTGATAGTTTAAACAGAAGCCCAGTGCTTATTATAAAATGCGCTAAGTGTAAGACTAAAATTTTTAAATATGTAAAAGTTGGGAAAGGAAAACTTTTACATTGTTGGCAAGGACGAATTATTAAAGACTGGAGCCAACGAGAAGGTAATAAAGTTAAGTGTTCTAATTGCGGAAATGCGATTGGTCTGGATGAGAAAAAATGGATTAAAATGAAGCAGAATGCCTTTATATATTCGGGAACTAAAAATTAAACTACTAAGTTTACTGGTTCTCATTTAATATAAAATAGCGGGGCGATTAACTTCGCCCCCTTTGTTTATTTATTCGTCTTGTCTTTGTGATTAATTTAGGGGAGAATAAAGGGGTAATTAAATTGTCAATTTATTTTTTATGACTTCAAAACAAATCAAACATTTAATTTTCGCTTTTTTGATGTTCGCCGTTATAGCTTTGCTCTGGTGGCAGTTAGTTTCCTTTTTTACCAGTGATAATATAAGGCTTCAGGATTTGATTTATCTGGGGACAAGCTTAATGGTTTTTTTAATTTTTACCCTGTTGTTTCTGGTTCTGGCAGATAATCGCAAGGTTGTCTATTTAACATTTTTAGTTTCTTCGGGTATTTTCTTTTTATTCTTTAAGTTCAATTACATCTATCTTATCAGCATCGTTGTTTTTTTGGTATTTTTAATAATCGCTTATGAACGAATCGGCAGCGAGCAAGAAGATAGAATAAGGGTTTCGCTTAAGAAGTTCTGGGTCAGGGGACTGCCCTTTATTATCGTTAGCTTGTGTTTGATTGTTTCCGTGGCTTACTATTTTAACCCTTTATTGAAAATTGAGCAGGAAGAAATACAAATTCCGCCTCAGGTGATGGGGCTGCTGCTCAAGCCTTTAGGCGGAATGCTTAACAAGGCCCTGCCTTTCTATAGCCCGGGGATGACTATTGATGAGATATTAGCTGGTGGATCTATGTTAGAAGGAGAGGGGATTCAGCCCGGTGCTATTTCGCCGGAATTATTACAAAAGATTGACCCGGGAAAATTGGCCACTATGGATATCAGTGAATTATTAAAGGACCCGGAAATAGGGGCATTATTGAGAGAAGAGATGGGTAAGCAGACCGAGAAGATTGATCCAGGACGTTTGGCTCAGCAGAGAAATGATTTTGCCGAACCATTGGGAATTACTTTAAAAGGAGACGAAACGCTTGATGTGGTTTTAACTAAAATAGTCAATTCAAAAGTGGGCGAATTTATCGG
>CAZMTM010000047.1:0-5903 GCA_964569175.1 uncultured Gammaproteobacteria bacterium
GATATGGGTAATTTTATGGGTCGCAATCAGCATCATTATTGGGGAGCGCTTTTATTTTCTCAGATTTTTCAGAAAGATTTTTCCCCGCGAGATTTATCATGGATTATACAAGCCATTACTAATCATGATAAATACACAATGAAATTAACCAACCCTATTTCAGCCATTGTTGTTTTAGCTGATAAATCAGACGTTCATCGTTCAAGAGTAACAGTCAAAGATATAAAAAGAATTAAAATAGATATTCATGACCGGGTAAATTATGCTGCGACTAAATCAATTTATCAATTTGATAAATTGAATAAACGAATTAATCTAGTTCTGAAAATTGACAGTAAATTTTGTCCGATTATAGAGTATTTTGAAATCTTTACCGAACGAATGGCTTATTGCCGCGCCGCGGCTAATTATATTGGTTATAAATTTGGTTTGATAATTAATAATTTTAAATTGCTTTAAAATGACGCGAGAAGAAGCTTTAAAATTAGTTGAAGAAAAAATTAAAACAAAAAATTTAATTAAGCACTGTTTGGCAGTTGAAGCGGTGATGAAATCCTTGGCCAAGCATTTTAACGAGAACGAAGAAAAATGGGCTTTAACCGGCCTGCTCCATGATATTGATTACGAAGAAACCAAAGATACTCCGAAAAAACACAGTCTATTGGGAGCGGAAATTTTAGCCGAAAGGGGGTTAGACGTAGAGATAGTTGAAGCAATTAAGGCCCATAATGCCATTCACAATTTACCGCGCCAAACCAAATTAGCCAAAGCCCTATTTTGCGCTGACCCGATTACCGGTTTAATTGTGGCTGCGGCTTTAGTCTTGCCGAGTAAAAAATTAGCCGATTTAACTTCAGTTAATATTTTAAACCGCTACAAAGAAAAAGGATTTGCCCGGGGAGCCAACCGGGAGCATATCGCCGCTTGTCAGGAATTAGGTTTATCGTTAAAAGAGTTTGCTGAGATTAGTCTAGAAGCAATGCGGGGAATTGCCGGAGAGCTTGGGTTGTAGTTTTTAATATTTCTTCTGTTTTTAAATATTTTTAGTGAAAAAGTAAAAACAGCGGCTTTTAGCCGCTGTTTTCTAATAGAGCTCGAATGGCCGGATCAGATTGATAAATGGCCATAATATATATTCTATAGTTAATCCCGAGTTGTTCAGACCAGTTTTTTAGAGAAGAAAAGTATTCTTCTCTAAAATTTCTCAATTTTAAATGTTTTTCCCCTTGGAAAAACGGAGATAAACGGTGACAAATGTGACCTAAGCATAGCCACGGTCGATATTCTTTTAACAAACATCCTTCAGGACTATGAAAAAGACAGTAGGCGCCGGCAAAACGAGTATGTTCCGAACGTGATTCAGACATTAGATGTTGCCAGTCTGGTTCTGGTAATTCAAACTTTTTGTTGTTCTGAAAATTATAAGCGCAGAAATAGATTATTTCTGAGAATCTCAAACTTCTATAAGTAGAGTTTCCGCAGCACTCGCCATTACACTTTGTACAGATTTTTATAATTTTCTTGTCCTGGAAAAGTTGGGCAGTTTTTTCTCGAATGGGCATTAATTCTGGTAATTTTGCTTTGGCCAGAATTTTCGGCACAACTCGGTTATTTTTTTTAACCACTTCAACCAGCTCTCGGTAGGCTGATTTATAGTCCCCTAAGACAGTTTTCTCAAAATGATCCATTACCCCCTCCTTTATTTTTTTAAAGGATAACAAAAATTAAAAGTTTTGTCAAGTTTAGATGAATTTAGTTCCGGGGACGGAAAATTTCGTCCCTTTTTGGTTTACTAATTTTGCCCAATCTGATAAAATGAGATATATCAACTGGTCTTATTCAAAATCTTCTCAATAATTTATTTTTGTATAATTTGAATATGATGTGGTTAAATTCAGAGACTTTATTAATTCCTAATTTTCAGTGGTTTTTGCTGGTGGTAACGGCCTGGGTTTTACCCTGGAAAGGGGTGGCCTTATGGAAAGCAGCCAGGAATAAACATAAGTTTTGGTTTATTGTTTTGCTGGTGGTTAATACCCTGGCTGTGCTGGAGATTCTTTATATTTTTATCTTTAGCAAGATAAAAATAAAACAGTCGTTTCTCGGAAAAATTCGTCAGAAATTTCACAGATAAGCAATTTTTTTAATATGCTTGTCCAAAAACCGACCAAAAAGAGCATTCAAAAAGCCAGAAGGATCTTGCGTCAGGGAGGATTAATTGTTTATCCCACTGATACGCTTTATGGTCTGGGAGCTGATATTTTTAACAAACAGGCAGTTAAAGAGATATTTAAATTAAAGGGGCGAGATTTTAAAAAACCCATTTCTATTATGGTGGCTAATCTGTCATCTCTCAGAAAATTGGCATGGGTTGATAAAAAGCAGGAGCAGTTTATTAGGGCACTTCTACCCGGACCATTTACGCTTATTTTAAAAAAGAAAAAAATAATTTATCAGCTTTTGACAGCCGGCAAGAATAAAGTAGGCATTCGCATTCCTGATTCAAAAATTTGCCTGAAATTATCCCGCAATTTACCGATTACTACCACCAGCGCTAATATCTCTGGACAGAAACCAAGTCGAAGCGTTAAAAAATTAACTAAACTTTTTTCCATCAAAGACGAGAATAGAGTGGATTTAATCTTAGAGGGTAAAAATCTAAGTAACAAACCCTCAACAGTCATTGATTTAACGGAAATGCCGCCTAAAATTTTGCGATGAAACAAAAAAATTGGGAAGAGATAAAATTTTTAAAGACCGGGATAGCTAAAAAACATAAGATTGTTGTTTTATCGGCTATCCAGCGGTTAGCCAACCGGGCTCATAAACCCTTTGGTTTGCTTATTATCCTTGGTTGGCGCAAAAAATGGCAGAGAAAATATTCGCTGATAACTGATCTTCAGCAAAATATTTTTCAACACAAACCAAAGCGTTTATTTAATCAGCCGTTTAAGAGAGCGATTAAAATTATTCGTAAGACAAAGTATTTTGATGGAGCAATTTTGGTACGCCAGAATGGGTTAATTTCTGCCAGTGGTATTTATTTGACCGGCCTTCAACCCGGCCTTTTGATAGAGCATTTAGGCCAAAAGATGGACAGAGATTTTTCTCAGGTTTTGGGTTTTAAGGAACCGGTTCATTCTAGACATTTGGTGGCCATTACTGCTTCCTGGCAGCTTAAGGGGACAACTGTTTATACAGTTTCTGAAGAAAGCAAGATAATCAGAGTTTATGAGAATGGACGGATAATTTATTCAACTATTCCTGAGGAAATATGGCGGCCAGAAAACGTATAAAAAGAGAGTTTTTCTTACAGCCGACCCCTAGAGTGGCTCAGGATTTATTGGGTCAATATTTGGTACATCGAACTGGGGCTGATAAAATTATTGGCAAAATTGTAGAAACCGAAGCTTATATCGGTCCTCATGATTTAGCTTCTCATGCCCGGCACGGAAAAGTAACTTCAAGAAATTTGGCCGAGTATATGATTGGCGGGTATATCTATATTTATTTAATTTATGGACTCTACTGGCAGTTGAATTTTTCCACCAGTAGGTCCGGCCAACCAGAATGCGTTTTAATTAGAGCTTTAGAACCAGTAGCGCCGGATAAATTTAAGGGAGTTTGTCATTTGGCTAATGGACCGGGAAAACTTTGCCAATATATGAAACTAAATAAACGTTATTATGGGTTGGATTTGGCGACCGGTCGAAAAGTCTGGCTGGAACGGGGAGAAAAAATTCCAAAATCAAAAATTGCAACAGCTAAAAGAGTCGGTATTGACTATGCGGGTAAATACTGGGCCGATAAATTATGGCGTTTTTATATTAAAAATAATCCATGCGTTTCAAGAAAATAAGATTTTTTAAAAAAATAAAATTCCGAAAATTTTTATCAACCTGCCACCAGAATTGGCGGTTCATTTTCTTTTTACTTTCTTTGATTAGTCTGATAAGTTTTATCTCAGTTTTCGCTGGAATTGTTGAAAAGGAAATTAAATCGTTGCAAGCAGGCGCTAACCGAATTATCAAACGGATTGGCCCTGTTTACGCCCGGGGTATTTATATTTCTTCATGGACAGCCAGTGAAAATGAGCGAGTAGATGAGTTAATAGATTTTATTTTACGAACTGAACTTAACGCCATAGTGATAGATATCAAAGACTCGGGTGGGAGGATAGCTTATGCCAGCAGAATTTCTCAAGCAGAAGAATGGGGGACAAGGGAAACAAGAATTAAAAACCTAGAAGAGCTTTTGCATAAATTTCAAAATCACGGGATTTATACTATTGCCCGGATTGCTGTTTTTCAGGACTTAACCTTAGCTGAGAAAAGGCCGGATTTGGCTTTAAAAGACCGACGCAATGGTCGGATATGGCGGAATTACGCCGGCTTATCCTGGGTTGACCCGGCTTCCGAAGAAGTTTGGGAATACAATACTGCTTTGGCCCGCGAAGCCCTGGAGCGAGGTTTTAATGAAGTGAATTTTGATTATGTCCGTTTTCCTTCAGACGGTTCGTTGCAAAATATTTCTTATCCAATCTGGGACGGACAAACACCGAAATATGACGTGATTTGCGGATTTTTTGCCTTTCAGGCACAAAAATTGGCAGGGGTTGGCCCAAGATCAGTTGATCTTTTTGGTATGACTTTCTGGCACGCTGGCACTGATTATGACATGAATATTGGCCAACGACTGGCTGACGCTATACCTTATTTTGACTATATTTGTCCGATGCTTTATCCTTCTCATTTTCCAGATAATTTCGAAAACATGGCTAATCCAGCTGAATATCCTTATGAAGTAATTTTAGCTAGTCTAGAAAAAGCTGAATCCCTTTTTTTAAATCAAGAAGGTCAGAGAATCAAAAAACCAAAAGTAAGGCCGTGGCTTCAAGCGTTTGATATTGGCGCTAAATATACTTCGGAAATGATTTTAAAGCAGAAGCAAGCCGTTAAAGACGGGGATGGTTATGGTTGGCTTCTTTGGAATGCGCGCAATATCTATTCATCAATTGAATCAGCTTTAAAAAAGAGCCGTTAAAGACGAAATTTTAAAAAAATTTTACATGAGTCAAAGAATTGTCCAGGTCAACGAGTTAATTAAGCGAGAAATGAGTCAAATTATTAGTCGGGAGATTGAACCACCCGAAGGGTGTTTGATTACCATAACCAAGGTGGAAACCTTACCAGATCTGGCTGAAGCTAAAATATGGGTCAGCATTTTTCCAATAAATAAGGCCAAAGAGGTATTGGAAGACCTCTCAAAGAAAATCGGTAATTTACAAAGATTGCTTAACCGCCGATTAGTTATGCGTTTTGTACCAAGAATCAAATTTTTATTTGACCGAACAGAAGAAGAAACTAGTCAAGTTGAGAATATCTTGCGCAAGATTGAGAAAAGAGAAAAATAGGTAAATCAAAAATAGATAAATCGGGAGCCAGACTTCCGATACTTCCGATAGTAAAACTGTTTAATGACAGTTTTTTTATCTTGACAAATTCTTGATTCTATGATAAAATAGAACAAAATAGTAAAGGAGGTAGTTCTTAAAAACAAAAAACCTAATCTTCCAATGACTTGGAAGGCATTGAGCAAGGAGGAAGGATGAAAAAAAGAAAGAATATGCGGAAAGGTAAGAAGAATAGAAAAAACAAAAGACGGGTCAGTCGAAAAAGTAGAATAACTCGCATAGTTGTTCAGGTGATTGTGGCTGTGTCAGTGCTTATATTTTTACAGCTCATCTTCAATAGACATGAGCAGCCAGCCGTAAAACAGCTGGATTACAGCAAGTTCCTGGAAATGGTTAAAACTGGCGAAGTAGATAGTCTAGAGATTAAAGGTACGATTATTACCGGAGTTTATCAGCCCAAAGAGACAGAAGAAGCTCTACCTGTTAATGA
>CAZMTM010000048.1:0-5811 GCA_964569175.1 uncultured Gammaproteobacteria bacterium
TCTGCTTTAGTATAGCTATCGTTCAAAATATCAGGAGCATCATCATAAAGATTGGCTAAATCCACCTCGGCTTTTTCCTGAACGTTTTCAAAATTCGTTTCCGCGTCCTCAAGAGAATTCTGGGCATTCTGGACTTTTCTCTCAGCTACTTGCAACTCTTCGGGTCTAGTTCCTTTTTTTAACTCATCTAACTTAGCTTGCTGGGTGTTTAAAGCGGCTTGATACTGGGACAACTGAGCAGCTAAAGTTGAACTATCCAGGCGGACTAAAACCTGGCCGGCCTTGACCTGGTCGCCGATTTTCACATAAACATTATTTACTTTTCCACTTGTTTCAAAAGCTAGATCAACACTTTCGGCTGGCTGAACCCGACCAGTAACGTTTACCTCCTGAACAAGATTTGAGTTTTCAACTATTATGAAGTTATAAAAAGCTGAACCGCGTTTATTTTTTATGCGGACATAGCCAGCAATAACAACCACTGCCAGAATAATGATAATGATTAAAATACCTATTTTTTTCATATTTATTATTTTATTATTTTTTAATTTTATTTTTTATCTCTTGTAATATTCGGTTATATTAACGCAATGGTCAGACATCCGTTCCAGATTGATTATAACGTCGTTAAAAATGGGTCCATCAGCCGCCGCGCATTCTCGACGATAAAACCTTTCTAGATGTTTCTCTTTAGCTTTATCAACCAACTCATCAATTTGTTCCTCTCTCCGCAAAATATTTTGTATCTTTTGCTTATCCCCTGTTTCTATTAAAGAAATAGTATCTCTAACATTTTTAGCCACCAGTTCTTTTGTTTTTTCTATCTCTCCCCAGGCAGCCCGGGAAAAATCAACTTGACCTCGCCCCTTATATTTAGCCAATTTGCTTAAATTCACCGCATGGTCGGCCAGCCTTTCAATGGTATCAATCATGGCTGAATATTGAATTAGCTTTGCGGTTTCATTCCGATTCATTTTATTTTTAGGAACTTTTTCTAAAAATCTCATCACATCCTTTTGTAAGCTATTAATTACCATCTCAACAAAATTAATATTTCGAAAAATTGAATCATTGAATTTAAAAGTTATTTTCAGCGCTTTTAAAAACATCTCTTCGGTCAGCAGGGCGCCTCTCGTTAATTCTTTCCGTACCGCCCCCAGAGCCAGAGATGGCTGCGATAAATATCTCTTATCTAAATACTCCGGCCAGAGAGGCAAAATTTTTTCTTTGCCGGGAATCAAGAACCGCAGTAACTTAGCAAATGGTTTAAGAAAGAAAATAAAAATACAAACCATTAAGATACTAAAGAACAGATGGCCGCTGGCAATCTGTTGAGCCGTATTTGAAGTAAAAAATTTTAAAAAGGAAGCATACGGTAATAAAAATGGAAAAACAATAATGGCTGTTATGACCTTAAAAAGTAAATGAGAGAGACCGGTGCGACGAGCGTTAATTCCGCCGCCCAAACTCAATAAAAAAGGGGTAACAGCCGTACCCACATTGGCCCCCAGTATCAACGGTAAGCCGCTCTCAATCGTCACCAGACCCTGCATAGCCAGAATAACTAAAATACTGGTAGTAGCTGAACTACTCTGCAAAATAATAGTAATAATAAAACCAACCAGCACTCCTAAAAGAGGATTTTTAATATTTTGAAACAAGCCGAGAAATGCTGGATTTGTTTTCCATGGAATAATGGCCTGATTAATCAAGGTTAGACCAAAAAAGAGAAGACCGAAATAAAATATTACTTCTCCCCATGATCTTAGTTTTTCTTTACCGGTAAACCAGAGGAAAACGCCGATGATTATAAAAATAGGAGCGATGGCGGTAATTTTAAAGGCCACCAATTGAGCAGTAATAGTCGTGCCAATACCAGCGCCCAGAACAATGCCCAGAGAGTTGGTAAAACTGATTAGCCCGGCGCTAACCATACCAATAGCCATCACCACAATAGTGGCGCTGCTCTGGAAAACAGCTGTTGACGCGGCTCCCAGACCAATGCCGTAAATTGCTTTTTTGGAGAGATATTTAATAAACTGACGAATGCGAACGCCTAAAATACGCTGGGTTTCATTACCCAGTTTAATCATGCCGAATAAAAGAAAAACCAATCCGGTTAAAAGAAGTATAATCTGTTGACTCATATTAACCATATTTAATTTGTATAGTTCTAATAATAGCAAAATAGGGAAAATAAAACAAGCCCAGAAAAAACCAAAAAGCCCCAAGAAATACTTCAGGGGCTTTTTAATATATCAAAATAGTTGCTAAAAGAAAGTTTTTAGCTGACTATTGAACATTTTCTGCTTTTTTCTGGATTGCTTCTACTCCTTCTCTAATTTTTTCGGGTTCTTCAATCTTGTCCATTGTACTAACCTCGCTCTCTAATTTTTCTAGTCCTTTCTCTATTCTATTCTCTAGTGCTTCTGGCACTCCTTTTAATGCCTCTTTAACTCTCTGACCAACTGTCTTGGCTGTTTCTATCAGTTCTTTTCTTTTAGCCGGGGATGATATGGCTTCTACTGCCTGTTCATGACCTCTTTTACTCACTTCAATTACTTTCTCTATGGCTTCCTTGGCCTGCTCCGGTACTTTTTCATAAACTCCAGCCATTACTTCCTGATGTCTCAAAGTGCTCCGGCTCAATTTTTCTACCAAAACGTCAACATCTTTGCCCTTTTCCTTGGATTCTTGAGTATCAACCAAAATTTTATCAATCCGAACCCGATACCTTTCCATGCTTTTTTCTGCTAATTCACTTTTGTCTTTCTTTATCAAGGCACTAGCTTCAGCGATTCTTTTCTCGGCTAAATTAAGCTGATATTTAACCTTGGCCAGTTTGTCAAAAGTAAAAGCCAGCCGCACTTTTTCCCAGGAGGTTTTTACAAAATACAAAGGATGGTCCGGTAAAAGTCTAGGGGTGTATAATCCGGAAGTTTTAATTTCAACCGCTTCTGGTTCCAACTTTTGTTCCTGAGCACAAACAATGCTTGTTCCTAACAAAAAGAAAAGACAGAAAATGAGTGTAGCAATGAATAGTTTTTTGTTCATAAAACTTTTGTTTAATTGATTAGATATTAATTATATTAAATTTTTTAGTTTAGCAAATACAAAAAATTACCAAAAATAATACTAACTGGTTTCTATAATTATTCTCCTTTAGCCGGTTTGCCTGATATATACTTATTAATCTTGTCCAGAATCTCGGTCAAATTAGCGTTTAATCCCAAACCAAATCTTGGTTTATTTTTCTTGATTTCTTTGTTATTAGGCATTAACTCTATTATACCATTTTTTCTCTATATGAATAAGGTCTGGCTGGGGAAAAATAATAAAAGGGCCCCGAAATAATAAAAGGGACCCGAATTGGGACCCATGTTATCCTCTTTAAAAAAGACTGCCCGGTTTTTTGGGGTGATTATTAGAAAATAAAAAAGCGATTTTGTCAACCGCTTAATAATCATCACCTTAATCCTTCTTTTTAGTTTTATTATTATTTACTTAGATAACAGTTTTCTTAGCTTTCTCAACTGCCTCGTGATGTTCTAAATCACCTTCTATTCCTTTAATTCGTTTAGCCAGAGCACCAATTGATTCCTCTTTGCCATAAACGACGATAGTGTCACCAATTTCAATCCGCGTATCTCCTCTGGGCGCGCCGACAAATTTCTCTTTGCCATCTGTTTGGCGGATAATACCCATTATCAAAACTCCTTCCTGGTGTAATTTTAAATCTCTTAAAATTTGTTCGGCCAACCAGAATTCTTTTTTGACTTTAAATTTAGAAATAGTGAAACCCTTGGTCAACCTGAAAAGTTTTTCATAATCATATAATTTTAAGGTCGTATATTTCTTTAAAATTATTCTAAAAAAATCAGTCACTGCCTGGTCAACCCGCTTTGAACGAAAAATAAAATATAAAATAATTAAACCAATGGCTATAGCTCCGGCTCGAATTACGGTCACGCCCTTGGTCTGCCCAACAAAAGTAAGAACCAGGGTAGCGATAGCCGAAGTCAAACCAGCGCTTCCGGTTATCATCAAAACACGAATAATTTTCCGACGAATCGGATGATAAATAATTGATTCAGATTCTGAGGTAGTAAAACCAACTCCGGAAAAAGCTGATTGAGCTTCAAAGATAGCTATTTCGGTTGATAAACCGGTCATCTCTAGGGCCATGCCGCCAAGCTTAATAACTATCGCCGAAAAGATAATAATGATTAAAAATGAAATAAGGGCTATCATATTATTTAAATTACAACTCCTCTTTAGTAATTAGAGATTAAACCCTGTTTTTATTATACTACATTATTAAGGTCCTGTAAAATAAATAAACAAAAGAACCTCTCGCAAGAGGTTCTTTTGATAATTATTAAGGAGTCTTTATTGATTGTATCCTCCGCCGCCAGGGCTGCCGAATGATCGAAAAGGTCTTTTCTTCATTGGCCTGGCTTCGTCAACAACGATGCTTCTTCCGTCTAACTCTTTTCCATTGAACATGTCAATCGCTTTTTTAGCCTCGTCTTCCGAAGACATTTCAACAAAGCCGAATCCTTTTGAACGACCAGACATTTTGTCAATAATAATGCTGGCTGATGCAACTGTTCCGGCTGCTGAAAAATGCTTCTTGAGGCCTTCTTCACTAGTATCGTAAGAAAGACTTCCCACGTAAAGTTTCTTTTCCATTGTTTTCTCTTTGTGCTTTAAACGTTTTGTAAACGCACTTGATTAATTAAACGACCTGCTCCAACTTTCTTACTACTAACTTATTACTTATTGAGAAAAAGTATATAGAAAGTATATAAGTTTTGGAGAATATATCATTTCTCTTTGGCTTTCTTTTTTTTAGAAAAAAAGAAGTATCAAAAGAAATGTTTTTTAAATATACACCTAATGTTTATTTGTGTCAAGAGACACTCTGGCTAAATAATACCCCTTTCAATGCGTGATTCTATCTGAGCCATAACAGCCTTTTCCAACCCTTTTCTAAATGCTTCAGGATCTTGTGCGCGCATTTTTCTTCGGGACTGAATAGCCATAGTCAGCTGGTCAGACAATCCTTGACGCACATCTATCCGCCGAACCTGAGGCGGCAGATTCTCAGCCTTCTTTTCATATTCAAGCAATTTCTGGACCGAAGGATTATCCGGGTTACTCTCAAGCACTTCACTAACCACCTGCCGGGCCAATTCCGGAGCCGGGATAAATTCTTCTGCCTGCTCCTGACTTGCGGCCGGGATAGTTTCTTTTTTAGATGGCATAGATTTTTCGAACATATTCATATTTTCCAATTTAATAACTAATTATTATAATTTGCTTTATTAATCACTATTCTTCTGTTTATTAAAAGGTTGTTCGCTAATTTCTATTCTTAGAATAGCACTTTTTAAATTATTTGTCAAGTGTCCTTATGTCCCGTAGTTCTCCTTTTGAAAAATAAACGTCATAAGTCTGGAAATTCTGATAAAAATGCCAGGATACATAAACGTCGTCATTAAAAACATCAATAGCCGGTCCATTCTGAGCCATTGGTTTTAAAGCAACCGGTATCAATTGATTAGTTGACCACTTCTCCCCTCTATTAAAAGACATGGTAAAACCAATATACTGTTTGCCAGTTCTCATATCAGTGCCCCAAACCACAAAAATTTTATTGCCTTCAGCTATAATATCAGGGACATAAACATTATTTGGCTCCGTCGAATCGTCAATTTTTTTATTAATCCATTCGTCAACCCCAGTAGGGCTTGATTTAGCAAACCATATCTCACTAGTAAAAAAATCATTATCCATAAAAACAATATA
>CAZMTM010000049.1:0-5780 GCA_964569175.1 uncultured Gammaproteobacteria bacterium
AGAAATCCCTATATTCAAAAAGACTTATGATTTTTATAAGGAATTTTATTATTTTCTTAAGACTTTTCCTCGCCAAGATCGTTATACTTTAGGTCAGAAGTGTGAGAATTACATTTTGGGGATATTGGAACTAATCATGGTCGCCAGTCAACTTTCCAAAGCTGAAAAACTGCCCTTTTTAGAGAAAGCAAGCACAAGAGTTAATCTTTTAAGAATTTTAATTCGCTTAGCTAAAGAGATTCGGGCGTTAGACAACAAAAAATATGTCATTTGCCAAGAATATTTAGATGAGATAGGCCGAATGTTGGGCGGTTGGATTAGAGCAACAAAAAAATAATAAGTTTTTTCAGAAAGGTAGGTAAAAGACCCTCCATAGCTAGAGGGTCTTTTACCTTAAGAGATGAGACTTCCGAGAGAAAACCAGCCCGATGTTGGAATTGTGGTTCGCGGGATGCCAGTTGTTGACGTTGAATCCATTGGCGTCAAAGTTGCCGAGGTTGACGACGTTACCGTCGGAATCGAGCGTTATTTATCTATTTTCGTCTATAGTCACTGGGAATTTAGTTTTTCTGTCACTTTGAGCGACTTATTTGCTATTTTCCCTGTATTTTATTTGACAGCAGCCCTGATATCATCGGGGCATCTGCTCTAAAAATAGACAAGAAGTTTCATCTCTTCTTTGTTCACGCACTGCTCCCTTCCTTAGAAAGAAACAATCTGGTGAATTTCCTGCTTATACTAGGCAGGCGAAGAAGGGGTATCTTGCGAGGTTGAACCGTAATCCAATCTTCATTAACAAGATGTTTTTATTATAGTTTTACAAAGAAAACTGTCAATAGGTTTTTTGACAAACTTATTTGTTTTGCTATAATTAGTTGCATTATAGACCTAGTATTATTTCTATGGCAAAAAAGATTTTTTGGACAAAAATATCTGGTTTATCTGGTGATGTTTTGAAAAAAGACGGTGAAGAGGTGACGGTTATCTCCGAAGCACCGAAGAAGAAAAAATCTAAGGATAAAAAAGAACTAATTCAAAAGAGGAAAGAAGAAATTAAGCAGGAAGATTGGCTGCCTGATTACGGTCAGGGTCAGTTGGTGGTTGATGTTTATGAAAAAGGCGACGAATTAATCATTGAATCAACAATTGCCGGAGTTAGCGTCGACGATATTGATATCACGGTTGAGCCAGACTTGATTGTTATTCGGGGCGAGAGAAAGAAAAAAGCAGGTTCCAAATCAAGGAGATACTATTATCAAGAGTGTTTCTGGGGTAAATTTTCCCGGACACTTGTTTTACCCGAACCAGTTAAACCCGAAAAAGTGAAAGCCAGTTTAAAAAATGGTATTTTAATCATTATCTTACCTAAGGCCGAAGAAAAGAGCCAGAACATAGAAATTAGCGAATAAATTAACGAATAAATTAGTTGGTATTATATTTTATGGCTAGATACTATCTTAATTTAGCTAGGATAGAGCATAAGAAGAAAGCAAGATATAAGGGGAGGATAATTTTTTATTTATCAATCATCTTGCTTATAACCGCCGGTTATTTTTTAATTTTTCAAAACATTTATGCTTCAACTATTTATCCCCGCGTTTACTGCAACGATTTAAATCTAAGCGGTCTCGAGAGAGAAGAAGCTAAAACTTTATTAGAGATGTTAGTTGAGAAAATAGAGGCGAAAGGTTTTTCTTTCTCGGCCCAGACTGATTTGGGTCAGAAAAGTATTACTATTGAATCTAATTTGATTGGACTGGCTGACCCTGACCTTAGCCGTCAGATAATTGAATTTGATATTGATAAGACGTTGGGAAAGGCTTTTAATGTTGGTCGGCGCGGAAATCCATTGAAAGTAATTTTCAAAACGCTGACCAGTCTTGCTAAAGATGAAGTAATAGATTTAGAAGTAACAATAAATCAACCTGAACTTGAACAAATTTTGCGCGAGAAATTTGCTGATATAGAAAAACAGGTTGAAGACGCCAGACCGTTGCTTTCTAGAGGAGAGCTTGTTCTAGCTGAGGGAGAGTCAGGCTTTATTCTAGATTATCAAGAAGGCCTCCGGCAAATGGAAACTAATCTCAGACTTTTTCACAATGTGGAGATTAAGATTCCCGTGATTTTGGTTGATTCGCAAATAAAAATTGAGGACTCGCAAAATGCCTTTGCTCAAGCGCAGGATTTATTTAGCTCAGCTCCCTATACTTTAAAGTATAAAAATAGAAAATGGACATTATTTGGTTCTCAGGTTGCGGAATGGTTTAAGTTTGCCAAGGATACAGGGGGTCAGGTTAATTTATTTTTGAATCAGGAGAAAATTTCAGAGTATTTGGAAGAAATTGCTTCTCAGATAGATATTGAACCAATTGACGCCAAATTTAAAATAAGTAATGGTCGGGTAATTGAATTCCGGAACAGTCGAGCAGGATTGGCCCTTAATCGTGTACAGAGCGCGGGAACTATTACTCAGACTATTCTAGGGCTGCTCACTTTGTCTGAAGACACAGTTATAGATAATAAGACAAAAGAAATAAATTTAGTAGTAGAAGGGCTAAAACCAGCCCGACCCATTGAAGATATTAATGATTTAGGAATCAAGGAATTGGTTGGCCGGGGAGTTTCTAATTTTGCCGGCAGTCCATGGAACCGTCGTTATAACATAAAAATTGGGGCGCAGAAAATACACGGTATTTTAATAGCGCCGGATGAAGAATTCTCTCTGGTTAAAGCTATTGGTCCGGTTAATAAAGAAACTGGTTTTTTGCCCGAATTGGTCATTAAGGGCGATCGGACTATTCCAGAATACGGCGGCGGTCTTTGCCAGATTGGCACTACCACTTTTCGAGTGGCCCTTAACGCCGGGTTGCCCATTACTGAACGTACGCCGCATTCCTATCGCGTAGTCTATTATGAACCGGCTGGCATGGATGCCACCATTTATACCCCCAGGCCGGATTTAAGATTTATTAATGACACTGGCGCTCATATTCTTTTTCAGACTGAAATAAAGGGCGACGAATTGATTTTTGAGTTCTATGGCACCGCTGACGGCCGCCAGGTTGAGACCACTAAACCAAAGATTTATAACATCACCGCTCCGGGACCAGCTAAGTTTATTGAAACTGATGAATTAGCGCCAGGCGAGAAAAAGAGAGTGGAAATAGCCCATACCGGAGCTAGCGCAGAATTCAAAAATATAATTACTTTTCCTAATGGAAGTAAACGAGAGGATGTTTGGAAAAGTTTTTATAAGGCCTGGCCAGAAGTCTGGATGGTAGGCCAAGAAGAAAAAGAAGAAAAAGAAGAAGAAAAAATTAAAAGTGATTAAGGTAGTATGAACATCACCGAGTTAGCTCGAAAATTGAAGGTCACTCCCAAGGAGCTCAAGAAGAAATTACCCGAGCTCGGTTTTCATATTGGGCCAAGAGCTATTCAAATTCCTAACAAACAGGCGGAAAAGGTAATTGAGATTTGGCAGGAAAAAAAGACTAAAGAAAAAGCAATTCAGAAAATTAAAGAAAAAATCTCTCAGGCTGAAGAAAAAAAAGAAGCACCAACCGAAGCTGAGGTAATTACCATTCCCCCGACTATTCAGGTTTATCGTTTAGCCGACAAATTAAATCTTCCTTTGACTAAGGTGATGAGTGAATTGATTAAGAACGGTGTGCTGGCTAGCGTTAACGAAAACTTAGATTATGAAATTGCCGCTATTGTAGCGGAAAACCTTGGCTTTAAGGTGGTCCAGGGAGAACTAGAAGAAGAAAAACACTCTACTCTAGTCAAAGAAAAATTAAAAGAGGTTCTAGATGGTGAAGATAAAGCCAGGCTGTTGCCCAGACCACCGGTGGTGGTAGTTATGGGCCATGTTGACCATGGAAAAACTTTGCTTTTAGATTCAATCCGTCAAACCCGGGTAATTGAGGAGGAAGCGGGCGGAATTACTCAAAATATTGGCGCTTATCAGGTTAAAAAAAACAGTCATTTAATTACTTTTATTGACACGCCGGGTCATGAGGCATTCCAGGCGATGCGGACCCGTGGCGGGGAAGTAGCTGATATCGCGATTTTGGTGATTGCGGCTGATGACAAGATTCAGCCGCAGACTCTGGAATCAATAAAGATTATTCAGCAGGAAAATTTACCCTTTATTGTGGCGATTAATAAGATTGATAAGCCAGAGGCTGATATAGAAAAGATTAAAAAAGGTTTGTCTGAAGTTAATTTGATTCCCGAAGATTGGGGCGGTAAAGTTATTTGTGTCCCGGTTTCGGCCAAGACAAAAAAAGGTATAGATAATTTACTGGAAATGATAATTCTGGTGGCTGATTTAGAGAAAGAAAGATTGGTAGCTAATCCAGATGGGGAAGTAGTGGGAACAGTTATTGAAACTCATCTAGACCCCGGCGCTGGCCCAATAGCCAGTTTAATTATCTATAACGGGACCCTGAAAAAGGCCGAGCAGGTGATTGTCGGTCAAAGCTACGGCCGGATAAAATCAATTAAAAATCAATTAGCTCATTCTATAAATGAGGCCGGCCCTGGTTTGCCAGTTCAGATTTTTGGGTTGAAGGGCGTTCCTCAGACTGGTGATATTCTTGAAGTTGTTTCTGACAATCGGATTTTTAAGAAGCGAATTAAACAAATAGATTTGTCTTATCAACGGAAAGTGGCGGTTGATAGAGGGCGGTCAATTGAAGAAGAGAAAAAAGAGGTAAGATATCTTAATATTGTCTTAAGGACAAATGTTTTAGGGTCGCTTGAAGCTGTTATTCAGGCCCTAGAGAAGATGGAACAGCCAGAAGTCAAAATCAATATCTTAAAAAAAGGATTAGGTAATCTAACCGAGTCTGATATTGACCTAGCCAAGACCACTAATGCCTGCTTAATTAGTTTTAATGTAGATGTCGCCGGGCCAGCCAAACAATTGGCTTCTGACCTGGGACTTAAAATAAATACTTATCAGGTTATTTATGAGCTTATCCAGGATGTCAAAGAAGAAATGAATAAATTATTAAAAGCAGAGATTATTGAAGAAAAATTAGGTAAATTGGAAGTGTTGGCAATTTTCCGTCAGACGTCCAAGATGACTATTCTTGGCGGTCGGGTGACCGAGGGCAAGGTACTCAAGGATGTAATGGCTAGAATTTGGGATTCTAAAGGGGAGTTAAAGGGAGAGGGCAAAATAGGTCAGTTGCAGATTAATAAGCAGGATGTTAGTGAAGCGAAATCAGGGACCGAATGTGGAATAAGATTAGAGGGGCGAGTCGGCGTTGCGGTTGGTGATATTTTAGAAATCTATCAGGAAATAAAAAAAGAAAAGAAAATACTATGAAGATTTTAATTTTGGGACATCAAGGAATGCTTGGTCATGATTTAATGAAAGTTTTTGCGGATTTTAATCCTGTTGGTTGGGATATTGATGAGATTGATATTACTAACAAAGAGGAAGTTTTAAAAAAAATAAATGATTTAAAACCAGAACTCGTTATTAACGCCGCGGCTTATACTAATGTTGACCAGGCAGAAAGCCATCAGGAGTTGGCTATGAAAGTTAATGGTCAGGCAGTCGGTTATCTGGCAGAAATCTGCGGTAATTTGGGAGCCATCCTGGTTCATTATAGCAGTGACTATATTTTTTCTGGGAAAAAGAAGGAAGGATATAAGGAAGATGATGTGACTACCGGGCCGGTTAATGTTTATGGTCAATCAAAGTTGTTGGGCGAGAAAAACATTTTAGATTTTAAACAACAAAATCCCGATTTTAAATTTTATCTTAT
>CAZMTM010000050.1:0-5737 GCA_964569175.1 uncultured Gammaproteobacteria bacterium
TCAGTAGCCATAAGTTGTTCGAGTCTCATTATGCATGATTTAGGTATGGCATCGTTTTTGTGTAAAGGATAAAAGAAGCCTTCTTTGAATTTTTTACAACAAAGCCAACATGTAACATCTCTATATGGTAACCGACCAAGAAAACTCCCACACTGTTCACAGATTTCTCTATGCACCATTTTAAACGAAACCTTTGTAATTTCTTCTGAGATGAACTGAGATAGCCAATTGATAGCCTATAGGTAGATTAAGTAGCCATTATAACAAAGAAGGCCCACAGAAGCCTGTATGGAGCCTCTATGAGCCTTTGTGCCTCCTATGCCTCCCGTGCCTTTATGAAGCCTCTACAGATTCATTGTACAAAGTAGAGGTCCAGATTCAAAAAGGTTTGGGTATGCAGTATCTGGGTTATACCGCCTCAACACTCAGTTGGTTTACTTCGCCTTCCTGGCTGGAAGCAAGCTTGAACAGGGAAACAAATGATTGGTATTTTAATTTGCCAGTTTCATTATTAACGGATGATTATTATTTTGTGAGCTCGCGGGCTGTTGATTTTGCGGGTAATATTCAAAATATCCTCTCAACTCGCAAATTTATTTTTGACGCTACGCCGCCGCAAAAAATAACCGGCTTAAAAATAGAAGAAGAGGACAGTCCTTTAGATTTAAAGCTTTCCTGGAACGAGATTAATGATAATCTCTCAGGGATTGACTACTACGAGGTTAGTTGGTCAGGGAATACGACTTCAACAACAGTCAATATTTTCAAGCTGAAAGGCCAAGATAGAGAAAATTATGTTTTTAAGGTTCGGGCAATAGATAAAGCGGGTAATCAAGGCGGTTGGTCAGAGGAAGTTTCGCATCTTATCAAATTACCATCAGTGGTAGTTAGTGAGGTTCAGATTGCCGGACAAACGGTTGGTGATGAATTTATTGAACTCTTTAATCCAACAGATAAAGATATAGATTTAACCAGTTATCAAATAAAGAAAAAGAATAGTCAGGGGAACGAAAGCACCTTAGTGGTTAAAAGTCGTTTTAAAGACCGAATTATTGCGGCTAATAGTTATTTGCTCTTGGCCCATCAAGATAAATATATAGGTCCAACAGCGGATATTCTCTGGCCGGAAAGTTATAGTTTGACTTCCGCTAATACAGTTATTCTTTATAACCTGAAGCAAAAAATTATAGATAAAGTTGGTTGGGGGGCGGCCAAAGATTTTGAAGAGGACGCTGCTCCAGAACCAGAAGCATCCCAATCTTTAGAAAGAAAACCTGGCTATCCAGGTGGACATTGTGATACTGATAATAACGCCCAAGATTTTTTTATTCAAGAGGATACTAACCCGCAGAATAGTCGGGGTGCCTGGTTGAAGGGTTGGCAAAAAAGAAAACTCTTGGTTGTGGATAACACTGAAAATACTAATAGTTTAATCGATTTTGAGGTTGATGTGGAAATTATTTATAATTCAGCGATGAATTCAAATTTTTCCGATATTCGCTTCACTGATTCAGACGGAAAAACTCTGTTAAATTACGGTTGGGATATTAATGACGATGGAACAGAAGACAAAGAAGATGGCCGACGAGCCAAAGCAGTGGTGCGAGTTCCGCAAATACCGGCTAAGTCACAGGCCATAATTTATATGTATTACAGCAATTCTGCGGCCGAAGGAGTGGCCAACCTTGAAGAAACCCTGGCATGGTTTGACCATTTTGAGACTAACAGACGAAATGAATACGAAGTAGTTAATAATCCCGACGCTTTACATATAGAAACGGCTTATTCAAGAGCGCTGCTGTTTACCTGGTACGGAGAAGATGCATGGTTTCGTCCGAAAGATTTTTTAATAAAAGATTTTCTACTCAGAACTCGGGTAGCAAGTAGAGGATATGAGAATAAGGGTGGTAATTTCCGAACTTATTATAGATGGATGGATGATGACAATTTGTGGTCATTTGCCTTTAACACAGAAAGCAGAGACGGTATTTATCGGAGGAAAATTGTAGACGGAACAGAGACATTGATAGAGCATTACGACCCGCCGCTGCATTTAAGGGGAAACACTAATTGGATTACTGAAACGATTGCTGTTTATGAAACTGAACAAGCATTAGATATGCAAGGATTGGATAACTATGACAATCCATTTCATTATGAAAAAAGTTGGACCAATTCCGACGTGAATCAAGCCGGCGAAATAGGTTTTTATACTGCAGGATACGGCGCTTCAAGTTACATTGATTATCTTTATGTCCGCCAGAATACTAAACCAAGACCAAAAGTTTTTGAAGAATCAGAAGGTTATATACCGATTACTTTGCCGCCTACGCCTTATCCAGAATTCCCCGGCTGGAAAGAGAGGAAATTGTTAGTTGTTGACAATACCAAAAATACTAATAGTTTAATCGATTTTGAGGTTGATGTGGAAATTATTTATAATTCAGCGATGAATTCAAATTTTTCCGATATTCGCTTCACTGATTCAGACGGAAAAACTCTGTTAAATTACGGTTGGGATATTAATGACGATGGAACAGAAGACAAAGAAGATGGCCGACGAGCCAAAGCAGTGGTGCGAGTTCCGCAAATACCGGCTAAGTCACAGGCCATAATTTATATGTATTACAGCAATTCTGCGGCCGAAGGAGTGGCCAACCTTGAAGAAACCCTGGCATGGTTTGACCATTTTGAGACTAACAGACGAAATGAATACGAAGTAGTTAATAATCCCGACGCTTTACATATAGAAACGGCTTATTCAAGAGCGCTGCTGTTTACCTGGTACGGAGAAGATGCATGGTTTCGTCCGAAAGATTTTTTAATAAAAGATTTTCTACTCAGAACTCGGGTAGCAAGTAGAGGATATGAGAATAAGGGTGGTAATTTCCGAACTTATTATAGATGGATGGATGATGACAATTTGTGGTCATTTGCCTTTAACACAGAAAGCAGAGACGGTATTTATCGGAGGAAAATTGTAGACGGAACAGAGACATTGATAGAGCATTACGACCCGCCGCTGCATTTAAGGGGAAACACTAATTGGATTACTGAAACGATTGCTGTTTATGAAACTGAACAAGCATTAGATATGCAAGGATTGGATAACTATGACAATCCATTTCATTATGAAAAAAGTTGGACCAATTCCGACGTGAATCAAGCCGGCGAAATAGGTTTTTATACTGCAGGATACGGCGCTTCAAGTTACATTGATTATCTTTATGTCCGCCAGAATACTAAACCAAGACCAAAAGTTTTTGAAGAATCAGAAGGTTATATACCGATTACTTTGCCGCCTACGCCTTATCCAGAATTCCCCGGCTGGAAAGAAAGGAGATTATTAGTCATTGATAATACAAGCAATGCTAATGATTTATCAGATTACCAGATTGAAGTTGAAATTGATTATCAAGCAGAAATGCAATCAGATTTTAGTGACGTTCGGTTTACAGCTCAAGATGGTCAGACAGTTCTTTCTTACTATCGCCAGGCCTATACAGAAGAGGAATCAGCAACATTCTGGGTTAAGATTCCCTCTGTTCCTAAGTATTCAGAAGTAGTTATTTATCAATATTATAATAATCCATCAGCTACTTATATCGGTAACGGTGAAGAAGTTTTTGAATGGTATGATGATTTTGAAACTAATCGCAGTTCGGAATATACTTTTGAGCGAGTAAGCTGGGATACTCAGAGTGGCCAGGCAGTAATTCATGGCTACCCTGATTACCAGGGTTATCTTAGTCCGACTAATCTTAATATTAAAAATGCCTATATTAAAACAAAAATGCTGTTGAGTAGTAACGGCTGGAATAGATATGCTCGGCGGGGATTTATTGATTATCGCTGGCAGGATGAAGATGATTATTGGCAGTTCGGCATGGATAATGGAGGACCTCGTAAAGGCTTGCATTTCGAGAAAGTAATTGATTCATTTGTCCATCAGTTAGCCTATGCCCCGGAAATGAAGTGGAAGTTTAGTGAATGGGATACTTATGAAATCTGGACATACGCGATTAATCATAAAGTCCATTTTGTCGGCCCCAATTTTGAGACGACCTGGCAATTTATTGATTCCGACCTGAATCAAGAAGGTAAAGTTCATTTGAGGGGAGATAAAATCGATGCAGGCCTTGGTGTTTACATTGATTATTTAATAGTAGCCAAATATATTCAACCGGAACCAAAAGTTTATTTTGAAAAGTAATGACATGCTTAAAGTCCTCTAGTAAAAAAATAACTTTTATACTTTTTCTAGTTATTTTATTTTTTGTTTGGCGTCCGGTTTTCGGCGCCAATTTTAGATACGTCAGTCCGGACAAAATTAAAGATTTAGAAAGTGGAGCAGAAATAGAGACCTCGGGTGTTGTTGTTGTTGGGCCAATGGTTTTAGGTAAGCAATTTTTTTATATTAACGGGGTACAGATTTATTCTTACAAAAAGGATTTTCCTGACTTGACGGTGGGCGATGAGATTAGCGTAAGAGGGATTATTTCTAAATGTCGGGAAGAGACTAGAATCAAGACAAAAACCAGGGATGATATTAAAATTTTGAGGAGGGGATTGGAGATAGAACCACAATTGGTGGGCATAAATAACATAAATCCTAAATTAGTCGGAAGGTTGATTAAAATATCAGGTCAGGTGATTGAGAAAACAGGGTTGAGAATTTTTGTTGATGACGGGAACGGGGAAATAGTGGTTTATCTTAAAGAATACGCTAAAATTGATAAATCGCGGATTAGAGAAGGGGACGAGGTTGAGATAGTCGGAATTTTAAGTCGAAGTAATGATGAACTGCGCCTTTTGCCGCGAGGCAACCAGGATATTGAAATCGTCCAGAAATTATCAGAGCCCGACTCAGATGATAATCAAAATAATTGGGAGTCTGATTCTCTCATATTAGCCAGTAGCGGCGGGGCAATTAATTTTGACAAATTTAAACCTTATCTTATACTTAGTAGTATTATTCTGGGGATTATTTTTATTCTTCTATTGGTTATCAAAAAATATGTTGAAAAATAAGAAAATATTTTTAGGGTGCATTTTATTGATATTTGCGCTTTTTTTATTTTTGCGTCTTTGGAATTTATTGGTTCTCCCTATACAGAATGACGAAGCCATCCAGTTAAATTGGACAAAAGATATTGCTGATAATTGGCAGGAGAATAAATTTACTTCTCTTTCAGGCATTGTTGTTAAACCACCTCTCCATTATTGGATTCTGGCTATTGGTTATCATTGGTTTAGTGATCCTGTTTATTCTGGTCGATTTATTTCTGTGTTATTATCTATCTTTGGTTTTTTGGGTATTTTTTTGTTGGTGCAGGAGCTTTTTAGATCAAGATTGACTACTGTTATTGCGCTAATCCTTTATACTTTTTGTCCGTTTACTTTATTTTATGACCGGATGGTTTTGGCTGATGGTCTGATTTCCATTTTAGGAATTTATATTTTTTATTTTGCATGGTTGTTGTTTAAAACCACCCGAATGTCGTCGAATAAGTCTGGAGAGAATTTGTTGATAAAAAAAATTGTTCTGGTGGTGATATTGGGGATGGTTATAGTTTTGGCTCGTTTAACCAAACAAACAATTTTAATTTTTATTTTAGCAGCGGTACCTAGTTTAATTTGGTTTATCTTAAAGAATAAAATTAAGCGCCGGCCAGCCTTTTTTCTCATTTTAGAATTTATTTTAGCCTATTGTTTGGCTGAACTGATTTACCGGTCT
>CAZMTM010000051.1:0-5729 GCA_964569175.1 uncultured Gammaproteobacteria bacterium
AAAGTAGTTTGGTGGCAATTTCTAAAAAATCAGCTAATTCTCCAGGCATGGTTTCGTCAATCCTGTCAAGATAACTAAGAAAGGCGTCGGTCACTTTAGTTAAAGAAATTTCCGTAATATCCAGTTTTTCCTTCTCAATCAAGCGTAATAATAAATCAAAGGGGCCCTCAAATTGTTCCACCTTAACTTTGTACATAAAATTTAGAATAAAGTACTTAGAATGGAGTATTTAATATATTTAATTCCAAATACTATTTCTTCTTCGAAAAACTACCTTTAATCGGCTCCTCAAGTTTGGCTAAAGCTTTACTGGAAATTTTCAGGGAAAAACCGTAATCTCCACCGCTAATAATAATTTTTGCCGGCCGCAGTATTGCGTTATCAGCAAAGACAGGATAACCAAGCAACTTACCAAAAGGAGGGACGGCTCCTAATTTTCCCGCTTTTATGTTCTTTTTGAGCCAGGACTCTTTGACAAAGTCAATCTTTTTGATTGATTTAAGTTCTTGCTTCTTGCGCCACTTATTAACCAATGATTTAAATTTAGTCTTGTCTAAATTTTTATTAGCCGGCAACAAAGCTAAAACATAATCCTTGTCAGTTTTAAGAACTAAAGTCTTAGCCGCTTCACCTGGTTTTTTAAGATGCAGCGTCTTGGCCAAATCCCAGGCCGTGTAAACAATCCGGTGTTCAATCGCTTCGTATTTAACTTTGTTCTCCTCAAGATAATTGAGGATTTTTTTTGGAATAGCCATAATTAAATTTATTTATAAATTAAAAATTACTTCTTAATTGTTGCTTTTATTCTGCGTACGCCTGCTCCGCTAGCCTTTTCTTTAATAATTTTAAAATGACCAATTTCTTTAGTATTTTTAACATGCGGACCGGCACAAATTTCTTTAGAAAAATCACCAATAGAATAAACTTTAACAATTTTTGGATATTTTTCCTTAAAAAAAGCCATCGCCCCTTGCTTAATTGCCCCTTCATAAGGCATTTCTTCAAGATTAACTTCTAACCCTTGCTTTATCTTTTTATTAACAATCTCTTCTACTCTCGCTATTTCCTGGTCAGTTAATTTGGCCCCGTGAGTAAAATCAAATCTAAGGCGCTCGGGCGTCAAATCCGAACCAGCCTGCTGAACGTGAGAGCCTAAAACCTCTCGCAGGGCTTGATGCAAAAGATGGGTCGCCGTATGGTGGGGAGCTACTTTTTCTCCCCATTCGCCCACTCCACCGAACTTTTTCTTAGCTCCGGCCCGGGATATTTCCTTATGATGTTCAAATTCCTTTTTAAATTCTTGCTCATCTACAGTTAAATTTTTCTCTTCAGCCAACTCTTTAGTTAACTCAAGAGGAAAACCATAAGTATCATATAGATGGAAGACATCTAGCGGTTCAATAACTGATTTTTTATCGTCAATTAGCGCCTTAATTATTTTTTTAAATTTCTTTAAACCCTGACTAAGGGTTTTGGCAAATTTTTCTTCTTCGTTTTGAATAACGGTTAAAATATCGTTTTCCTTTTGTCCTAATTCAGGATAATCATTCTTATAAAAATTGATAATTGTCCGGGCTGTTGGTATTAAAATTTTATTCTCCATTCCTTGAGAATTCTGTTTTTTTTCAGAATCCGAACCAATTAATCGACTATAACGCATGGCCCTTCTAATAATTCGGCGCAAAACATAACCCCGGTCTTCCTTGCTTGGCAAAACTCCGTCGGCAATTAAAAAACAAGCGCCCCGAAGATGGTCGGCAATAATACGAAAAGATTTTAAATTATCAGAATAATCATGCCCTGAGATTTTGGCAATCTGCTGAATAATCGGCCAGAATAAATCAGTCTGGTAATCTGATTTTTTATTTTGTAAAACCCATGTCAACCTTTCCAATCCAGCTCCGGTATCAATATTTCGCGCCGGCAATCTTTCATATTTCCCGTCTCTGGTTTTATTATATTCCATAAAAACCAGATTCCAGATTTCAATAAATCTACCGCAAACACAATTGGGTCCACAGCCCTTGATATTACATTTTCCTTGACTAAATTTCTCGCCTAAATCAACATGGATTTCTGAGCAAGGTCCGCAAGGGCCAGATTCTCCAACCGGCCCCCAAAAATTATCGGCCACGCCAAAGTCTTTTATTCTTTCAACAGGGATGCCCGCCTTTTGCCAGCACCTTATTGCCTCTTTATCGCGCGGGATTGGTCCATCACCCTTAAAAACAGTTACCCAGAGCTTATCCTTCTGTAATTTATAATATTCAACCAATAATTCTAAGGCCCACTTTATGGCTTCTTCTTTAAAATAATCGCCAAATGACCAGTTGCCGAGCATCTCAAAAAAAGTATGATGCGACCCATCGCCGACTTCATCAATATCAGAAGTGCGAAAACATTTTTGTACCGAACAAGCACGCTGGTATGGTGAAATAACCCGGCCGCTTAAATACGGACTGAATTGCTGCATGCCAGCCGAGGTAAACAAGGCGGTCGGGTCAGCCGGCACTAATGAAGAAGATGCCACTACCTGGTGGCCTTTATTCTTAAAAAAATCAAGAAAAATTTTTTTTATTTGTTTAGAAGTTATCCCCTTGAGTTGATGGTTATTCTGATTATTATTTTCCTGTCTATATCCATCTGTACCATGATTACTACTCCAGAACTCGCCGGAAAATTTAAACAAAACTTCTGTAAAATAAATAACAATGATAGAAATACCAATGGCCACCAGAGAAAAATCAATAAATCTGGTCATTATACTAAAACCCAATCCGGTCTCAACTCCAAAACCAAAACTTTTAAATGCCAGAACACTGGCTCCTTCATAAACTCCTAAATCAGCTGGTATAGGAATCAATCCAGACAAACTAACCAAAATTTTCATCGGTAAAACATTGGACAAAGATAAAGATTTACCCAGAAAACGAATAAAAAGGGCTATTTGAGTAGCGCCGATAAATAAAAAAAGACAGGACAAAATTATTCCCGAATAAACGATGGCTGGTGCTTTGCGAAAAAAATCTGTGCATTCTCTACCGATAAATTTTATTTTTTCAGCCAGATTGGTAATTCTCCCACTTTTATCAAAACGCTTTATTCTATCCAGACGGAAAAGTTTAGCAAAAAATCCAAATACTTTACCCAGTCCGAATAGTTTAAAAATTAAAATAAAAAGAAAAAGAATAAATATCCCTAAAACCATTAAAAAAGAAGCCCAAACAAAGCTTCTTTTAAAAATAAAAACAGCGGCCGAGAAAAACAAGAAAACACAAAGTCCAACCCCTTCCATTATTCTGTCCAGGATAATGGAAGTAACCGTGGCAGATAAAGGCACTTTTTTGCTTTTCTTCAAAGCAATAATTCTGACTATCTCACCGCCGTAATGGATACCGGGGGTAATATAACTAATCGCCATTTCACCCAACCGAGCGCCAGCTAATCTTCCAAATGATAAATTTTTGTACCCCAAAGCCCTGAGAATTAACCGCCAGCGAAATATCCAGATAAAAACATTAATGAAACCTAAAAGAAAAAGTATGCCAATTTGCCACCAGGTTAAAATTTTTAATTGAGAAAAAGCGTCGGCTAATCCAATTCTCTGATAAACCCAGATGACTAAGGGTATGCCGACGGCCGAAGAAATAATAAATAAAAAAATCTTTTTCATAAGAAGACGGAAGACAAATATATATAAGTACTATCTAAGGGCATGGCTCTCAGATAAATATTTTAATTTGTGTGATTTTTTTTAAATGAAGTTGGACCCTTACTAATTGCCCTCTTCAAGGAAATGCCATTGGCTGGCAATTGCCGAGAGGGGTCTTCTGGTGCAGATTCTCGGGCTTTTTTTAAACATTTTTTACAATAAACCGGTCGGACACCGTCCGGGACAAAAGGAACAAAAATCGTCGCCCCACAATTACTGCATTTTGCCTCATAGGTGTCAGGTTTTGGTTCGGGCAAACTCTCGGCCACTCCAATTACTCCGCTCCAGCGGGCTATTTTTTCTTCAACTGTTTGCTGGGGTTCAGCGTATCGTTCACGGGAAATTTTAATTATTTTATCCCCATTACCCTCTAAATGCGAAAGGGGCGGTAAAGTAGTAGCCGAGAATGGCTCAGAAGTAATGCCGTCAATCATCAACTTAACATACGTATTATATTTATCTAAATCTACCAAGTCGGTTTCATCAAAACGGGGAACAAATTCCTTAGCTAAAAAATCTGCGTCTTCCGCGCCCACTCTAAATACCACCATGGTCCCCACATTGCCAAAAACAGAATCTCTAACCCTGGTGGTCTGTTCGGTCATTAACTGTCCAATGTATTGGTGGGCAATAATTAAATTAAGATGATACTTTCTGGCTTCTGAAAGAATGGCGGCAAAAGAGTCAGTAGCAAAATTTTGAAATTCATCAACATAAAGATAAAAATCACGGCGTTTCTCTTCGGGAATATTAATACGACTCATAACGGCCATTTGAATTTTAGTAATCATCATTGCTCCCAACAAAGCTGAAGCATCTTCGCCAATTCTACCCTTAGAAAGATTCATCACCAAAATTTTACCCTGATCCATAACCTCGCGTAAGTTAATTTTTGATTTTACCTGACCAACAATGTTTCGAATCAAAGAAGTAGAAAGGAATTGACCAACCTTATTCTGAATCGGGGCGATAGCTTCAGCCCGTAAACGCTCAGGGTATCTAGGATACTCATCCACCCAGAAAGATTTAACTACTGGGTCAGTTAATCTATCAACAACTTTTTTTCTGAATTCTTTATTAACCAGAATACGCATAATCCCCAGAAGGGTACTACCCGGATATTCAAGTAAGGCCAAGATAGTGTTTCTTAAGACATACTCTAATCTTGGGCCCCATGAATCAGCCCATATTTTTTTAAACACACCAACCAAACCGGAGGCTACTAAATGCCGCTGACTTGATTCAACTTTTTCCAAAACATTAAAAGCAAATGGATACTCAGTATCAGCCGGATTAAAATAAACTGTGTTGTTAATTCGACTGGCTGGAATAAAATCCAATGTCTTCTCGGCTAAATCGCCATGCGGGTCAACTACGGCTACTCCACGGCCAGCCTGAATATCCTGATAAATCATATTCTCCAAGACTGTTGATTTGCCAGTGCCGGTTTTACCAATAAAATACATATGCCGACGCCGGTCATCGGTTTTTATACCAAATTTTTTGCGAATATTACGATAATTTGTTTCCGCGAAGAGAGCTATCTCCTCTTCCGGATTATTTAAAACTTTGGGCATAATAGTAATATTTTAGCAGAATTATGAAACTTTTCAAGTCAATTGACGAGCTCGTCCCCGCTTGGCCAAGAAGGTAATTAATCCGCCAGCCAGCCCGGCCAGAACAATTAAGGCAACAATTTTACCTTCTGTTTGCAGAAATAGAGCGCTCAAACCAAAAACTATGGCGATTGACCAATAAAAAATGACTGCTCGGCGATGAGAAAATCCTAAATCAAGCAAGCGGAAATGAAGATGCTTGCGGTCAGCTAAAAATAAAGAATGACGTTCTTTAAAAACCCGTTGAATGACCACGCCGGCTAAATCAAAAACAGCCAGACCTAAAATCAAAAATGTAGTGGCAATTTTACCGCCAGAAATTATGGCCAGTGTTCCTAATATAAAACCAGTGAATAGACTGCCTCCTTCGCCTAAAAAAATCTTAGCTGGATGAAAATTAA
>CAZMTM010000052.1:0-5727 GCA_964569175.1 uncultured Gammaproteobacteria bacterium
ATATCTATCTAATATTTATTTAATATCTATCTAATATCTATCCAATGAACTCTCGCAAAATAGAGTTTTTGGGCACAACACTGTCATCTTTCCATTCACGAATTGTCCGGAGCAGATTATAAACCCGTTCGGCCCTGATAGCAGCGTCCTGGCGCCGAGGGTCTTTTTTATAAGTTTTAATTATTGAGTGAAAAAACCGTTAGATTTGATGTTTATGAATTGGCAATTCTTAGGGCAAGGAGGTATTGAAAATATAATCGGCGGTAGAAATATAAGGAATAATATTTTTCATCTCTCCCTGCCGGACATAATGCCAGTGCCCAACGGTTTTCATTGGGTCATAAGCCCTGAATTGAGCGTCTCTAATCATCCGCCGAAGCATTCTAATATCCATCCAGCGGACAAAACGTCCATCCTCGTCTACTAATTGACAGAGCGTTTCAAGATAAAGCTTGAATTTTTTCTCTCTAGGAACACTCTTGGTTAATCTATTGTAAATACCAAAATGAGAATCAATCAAAATTATTTGCCTGGATTTAAGTTTTAATTTATCTGTTTCTTTCTCGCGAAACCCGGTTTTAAAATTATATCTGGGGACATTAATTGTTTTGCCGGACAAAAGACCAACTAAATGCTTATTAATTAAAGGAATATCTAAGGCATAGGGGCCCTCAAAATCATAATCACCATAGCCATCCTTTAAATGATATTTTAAATCGTAAAAGTAATTATCAACATTGAGCCTAACAAACTCAATCCCTTTGTTCTTTAATCTTTGGGCTAATCTATTAGTGGTAGTAGTTTTGCCCGATGACGAAGGGCCGGTAACAATTAACAGTTTAATTTTATCCTTATTCTTCTCTATCAGGGAAGCGATTTCCAGAATCTTTTCACTGTACTTCTCTTCCGCTGCCTTGATCAAATCTGGAAGAGTTTTTTTCTCAACGTATTCATTTAATTTATCAACTGTTTCACAGGAATGTCGCAAATTCCAAACCAAAGACTGCCAGATTGTCTTATAGGGTATATTCTCTATTTCTTCTCTCTTCCTTTGCTCTCTTAATTCCTGGCGTTCCTGACGATAGAGAATATATGCTTTGGATGTTTTGGCGTGGCCTTGTTCAATCAGCACTTTCTCAACAATATCCTGAATTTCCTCAACCGTTGGAGTGGTTTTAGGGAAATGATTCTCCAATATATCAACCACCAGAGCTGAAAGTTCGCGCGCTTTCTTCAAGTTGTGCCCGCCAACCGAGGCGGCCGCTTTATAAATAGCGTGGGTAATTTTTTCTCGCTCAAAAGGAACAATAGTCCCGTCTCGTTTGTAAATTTTAGTTATTTTCATAATTCACCCTCCATTCCGTCTTGACATAACTGAGTTAATTTAACATCAACCATTTGATTAGTTAAATTTTTATTGTTTTTTATAAAAATTTTTAAGTAATTGGTGGTAAACCCTCGCCAAAATTCGTCTTTTTTTCCTTCAACAAGCACTTTGGCCGACTGGCCGATAAATTTTTCTCTCTGTTTCTGGGATAATCTTTTTCCCAAATCAATCATTTTTTTACTCCGTTCTTTTTTAATTTTTTCAGAAATCTGGCCTTTATATTGAACGGCTGGCGTGCCGGGTCTGGGAGAAAATCTAAAAACATGAATTTTTAAAAAACAGGCCTGCTTAACAAAATTATAGGTTTCTTGAAAATCAGACTCTTCTTCTCCGGGAAAACCAACGATAATATCGGCCGTAAGATTAAGGGCAGGAATCTTCTCAAGTCTTTTAATAATCCGCAGTAAATCCTGTCTGGTATAATCTCGCTTCATTCTTTTTAAGATTTTATCACAGGCAGACTGAACTGACAAATGAATGTGAGAACAAACCCGGGGATTATTTTTTATTATTCCGAGCAAGTCGGAATCTATAGCGGTTGGCCAGAGCGAAGAAAGTCTGATTCTGGCAATATTAGTCTGACCCAAAATTTCTTTAATCAGACCAGCTAAATTAACCGTTTCGGCTCCAAATTTATTATATTTATATTGATACTGATCAATATTAGTGCCAACCAAGACTATCTCATTATAGCCCAGCTTCTCTTTATCTCTAATCGCTTGAATAATCTCTTTAACCGGTTGGCTGATAATTTTCCTTCTCAAATAAGGAACTATGCAATAAGTACAATAATTTTGGCATCCTTCTTGAATTTTTATTAATGCCCGCTTTCTTTCTGAAAAAAAATTATTCCTCTTACTCTTCTCCAACTCTCCCTTCTTTAAAGGGGCTGGCAGTGGGATTAATTTATCAAGTATTGATTTCTTGTCATTACTAATCCATTGACTAACACAACTCCTAATTTTCGGGTCTGCCAACAGAAAATTAGTAACGCAACCAGTCACCACCAAATATGATTGAGGAGCCATCCGGCGGATTTTATGAATGAACTGTCTGGTCTCCTTCTCTGCTTTTCGGGTAACGGCACAAGCATTAACCAAATAAAAATCAGCTAATTGGCCTGCCGGTACCACGCAAAAACCTTGTGCCCTAAATTTTTCTCTAAGTTCAGCCGTCTCAGCCTGATTCAATTTACAGCCCAGAGTATAAAAAGATATGCGCATAGTAGCCCGGTTATCTTAACCTTCTTTTCAATTCCTTAACTATTTTCTCCTGGTCAACCACTTCTTGATTTCCACTATTCATATCACGAACAATGATAGTTTTGTCATGCACTTCTTGCTGACCAATAATCAAAGTTAACTTAACCCCTAATTTATTGGCAATTTCCAGCTGAGTCCGCAAACTGCCTTTGGCAAAATTTTCTACTAATTTAAATCCTTTTTTGCGTAAATCTTCAAATAACCTTAAAGCACAACGGGAAGCCGCCTCGCCTAGCTGAGCTAAGAAAATTCGCGGCGCTCGTGCCCGGAAAACTTTAATTTTTCGTAGCTTAATCTCTTCAATTATTCTTTCCAAACCATATGAAAGTCCGACCGCTGGTGATGGACGACCGCTCAGCTGTTCTACCAGATTATCATATCGCCCACCGCCACCCAGGGCCGACCGGCCGCTTATCCGCCGAACTAAATCTGCTGGTTGTTTTTCTCCTTTTTCTTTTTTCTTGCCGGATTTACTCTCGATAGGCCCTGAAGGCCAGAATTCGAATACTGTTCTGGTATAATAATCAAGTCCTCTGACCAAATAAGGGTTTAACTCGTAGACAACTCCAGCTTCATCAAGATATTCTAAAACTTTGACAAAATGATCCCGACAATCTTCACATAAATCATCAATCAATTGTGGAGCGCCAAGTATAAGGTCACGACAAGCCGGTTGGTTACAATCCAGGATACGTAATGGATTCTGAGTTAAACGCCTTTGACAATCCTGGCAAAGCCATTTTTTCTTTGATTTAAAATAACTTATTAATTTTCCGCGATAAGCTTTCCGGCAATCAGAACAACCCAGACTATTAATCTGGATACTGGCATTAATGCCCAGGCTGGTGAATAGGGCCTGCGAGAACAAAATAATCTGGGCATCAACCACCGGTTTTTCTGAACCAAGTACCTCAAGACCAAACTGCCAAAATTCCCGCAGTCTGCCCGATTGGGGACGCTCGTAACGAAAGAGTGGACCAAGATAAAATAATTTGACCGGCTGAGGCAGATTAAACATTCCGTGTTCAATATAAGCCCTGACTATTGACGGAGTAAATTCAGGCCTCATAACTATCCGCTTACCACCCCGATCTGTAAATTCATACATTTGTTTTCCGACAACATCGCTGGTCGTTCCGGTAGATTTTTCAAAAAGTATTCTCTCCTCAAGAACCGGAGTTCTGATTCTTTTAAAACCATAGGCCTCGGCTAATTCAATCGCTTTTTTGATGAAGTAATTCCAATGAATTCCTTCATCCGGCAGAATATCCCGCATCCCCCGCAAAGTTTTTGGTGAGTACTTCTTACTTCTAAAAGTCTTCCCTCGTTTTTCGGATTTTCTAGTAATTCGTTTGACGTGGCGACCACGTTTAGTCGGACGACCACGCTTAATCAAATACTTTTTCTTCCTATTTTTCTTGTTTTTTTTACCCCTACCCTCACTCTTATTCTTACCTCTATTCTTACTCTTACTTTTGTCCTTGTTCGTCCGCTGCCTTGAACGAATTAAAAGTTTCTTTTTCCTTTTTATCTTTTTTTGCTTTTTTTTATTTTTTTCCGCCATAAATTTTGAAATTTATAAATTAAAAACAAAAACTAAAACAATTAATAAGCAAAAACTGATGTTTTAATAAAGCCCATAGTTTTAAGCGGCCATCCACGAAACCATGCTCGGCCAGTTATCAAACTTTTCTTTATCGGACCAAAAACCCTTGAATCTAAACTTATATTTCGATTATCGCCTAAGACATAATACTCGTTCCCGGCCAACTTGACATCAATCTGCCCAGCCGTGGTTATGCCAGGGGCCAGATAACCACCCTCATCTAACTCCACGCCCAGAGGAGACTGGTCATTGTAAATATAAACTTTACCACTTTTTATTAATATCCTCTCATTAGGCAAACCAATCGTTCTTTTAATCAAATAATTCTTAGGATTAGCCGGTGAATGAAAAATAACCACTTCTCCCCTCTCTGGTTTATTAAACCGATAGCTAATCTCGTCAATGATTAAATAATCGTTATCATAAAAATTTGGTTCCATTGAGGGACCAACCACATAAAAGGGTAAAAAAACAAAATGATGAATAGGCCAAACAACTATAAAAGCAACAATAGCAATTTTAATCAGATCAAATGCAAAATCTAACCAGGGTGGCATATCTCCTAAAATTCGCTTTTTTTTTCTCGGTTGAGTTCTATTTCTAAAAGAAAATTTAAACATAAATTTTAATCTTTACTTTCTATGTCTTCGTCTTCCAGACTTATTTTCCTAACAATCTTAGCAATGTTCCGTTCAATGAGCTTTAATTTAACCGTGAAATAAAATATAAAATAAAATATCAATATTAATGAAAAATAAACAATAACATCAGCTCCTCGACCAACTCCTAATAATCTAGCCAAATAACTGGTTGCTTCCGGCCAAACCACAATTACTCCGGCCACCAGCCAGAAAATAAGCCAGGCCAAAAAATTCAATAAACTAATCTGAGCGCCCTTTAATCTCCTTAATAGGCGAACAATGATGAATAAAATGAGAATGATGAATAATATTTGAACCCAGAGCATAATTTAAACAAATTTATTTAAAACTAATCTAAAGAAAGTTTTGATACCAGTGGAAAAACTTTGTCCTTTTGATAAAGAATATTATGTATAAACACTTTGAATTGGCACCTCAACCAGGCGAAGACCTTTATTCTTAATCTCCTTAAAAAATTCTGATGAAACTTCCATGTGTAGACTCTTAATTTTGATTTTTTCTAAAGCTGACCGACTGAAAGCGCGCAGACCCGACTGGCTGTCAGTAGTTTTCATACCACAAACCAAAAAAGTAATTAAGTTAGCCAAAAAATTGGCTATCCGACGACTCAGCGGCATCCCTGACAAACCCATTCTCATCAATCTAGAACCAATAGTCACTTCAGCTTGGCCTTCAATTATTGGCTTAATTAAATTAGGAATATCATCAGCCCGGTGTTGACCATCAGCATCCATGGTTACAATAATATCAGCTTTACTATTCAGGGCCGCGGCAAATCCAGTGGCCAATGCTCCCCCCAAATCCAAATTA
>CAZMTM010000053.1:0-1836 GCA_964569175.1 uncultured Gammaproteobacteria bacterium
GATTATGTGAAAAGCGGGCAGACGGAGCCTTTGAAATTGATTTAATCAAAGACGGCCTGGATAAAAAAGTGCTAATTAGGGCTGATGGGACCAGTGTTTATGTAACCCAGGACATTGGCCTGGCTAAGCTCAAGCAGAGTGATTTTAGGCCGAATAAATCAATCTATGTAGTTGCCTCAGAGCAGGATTATCATTTTAAAGTTTTGTTTAAAATATTAAAAATTTTTGGTTTTGCTTGGTCAAAGAATTGCTATCACCTCTCTTATGGTATGGTTTTTCTCCCCAAGGGGAAGATGAAATCAAGGGAAGGCACAGTGGTTGAGGCAGATGAGATTATTGCTAAAATGGAACAGCTGGCCAAAAGCGAAATTTTAGCTCGCGATTCCAATCTTAGTCCGACAGAAGTTTCGCGCCGGGCTGAAATTATTGCCCTAGCTGCCTTAAAATTTTTCTTCCTTAAATTTACTCCCGCCCAACAAATCCACTTTAAACCCGAAGAATCAATTTCGTTTGAAGGAGCCACTGGTCCGTATATCCAGTATACTTATGCTAGAATTCAAAGTATTTTGAAAAAAGCTGATTTAAAAGGAATATCTCAGAAGGAAAAGGTTAATTATGGGACGTTGGGTAAACCAGCAGAACTGATTCTACTTAAATTATTATTTGTTTTTCCCGAAACTCTGGTTCAATCCGCTGATGCTTATAATCCAACTTATTTGGCTAATTATCTTTTGAAACTTAGTCAAAAATTTAATGAATTTTATCATAAAATCCCGGTGCTGAAAGCTAGGCCGGCTCAGAGATTGGCTAGATTGGCTTTAATCAAGGCAGTAGCAGAAGTGGTTAAAAGGGGACTGGGATTACTTGGCATAGAGACACTTGATAAAATGTAAGCCGGTAATGAAGTTATAAAAGGTTATAAAATTATGACTAAAAAATCGTTGATAATATCACTGGGTGGTTCGTTAATTGTTCCTGGCCAGAAGATTGATACAATATTTTTAAAAAAGTTTAGAAAGCTTGTTCTAAAATTGTTAAACGCTGGCTTCCGTATTGCTATAATCACCGGCGGCGGGAAGACCAGTAAGAGATATAATTTGGCGGCCCAGAAGATTACCAAGATTAAAGAGTCAGATTTAGACTGGCTGGGCATTGCCGCTACCGAGTTGAATGCCGAATTAGTTAGAGTAATTCTAAGCAAATACGCTTATCAGAAGGTAATTAATGACCCGAATAAAAAGATTAGAACTAAAAAGAGATTAATCATTGCTTCTGGTTGGAAGCCGGGTAGTTCAAGCGATAGGGCAGCGGTTTTATGGGCCAAGAATCTTAAGGCCCAAACGGTAATTAATTTGACTGACGTTGATTTTGTCTATGATAAAGACCCGGATAAATTTCCTGATGCTAAGCCCCTAAAACAAATTAGCTGGTCAGATTTCAGAAAAATTGTTGGTAATAAATGGTCACCAAGAGGTTCCTGGCCGTTTGGTCCAGTGGGCAGTCGATTGGCTCAAAAACTTAAGCTAAAAGTAATTATTTTAAACGGGAGAAAAATAAGGAATTTAGAAAATTGTTTGAGAGGTAAAGAATTCAGGGGTACGACAGTAGGATAAAAGAGATTTAAAATAGCCTATTAATTGATATACCCCGCCAGAGTTATCCACAGAAAGGTTATTGACAATATACCTAATTAGATATATTCTAAAATAGCTGATATTTATGGAAATAAAATTTACTATTGAATTTTACAAAAAGTTAAATGGCAAATGTCCCTTTCGAGAATATTTAAGACAACAGACGGAAAAGACAGAGAATAAAATTTTGGCTTATTTAAAA
>CAZMTM010000053.1:1846-5659 GCA_964569175.1 uncultured Gammaproteobacteria bacterium
GCTACGCTACAGTCCTTTCGTCGGGAACCGTACACGCGTCGTCTTAAGGATAAAATACGAGAGTTGAAATTTGAAGCCGAAGGTAATGCCCATCGCATCCTTTATTTTATGATAATTGGTAGAAGAATAATAATTTTAAATGCTTTCTTGAAAAAAGGGAAGAAGACCCCTAAAGGCGAAATTGTCAGAGCATTAACATATATGAGTGATTATTTATTGCGTTATAAATAAGTTTAATTTAAGAAATTATGAAGAAACAACAAAATCAATTTAAAATTTTTATCGAAAAACATCCCGATACTAATTTCAAAAGATATATCCTTGAGAGGGCAAAAAAAGATCCCGATTTATATCGCCGGGTTAACGAAGAGGTCAAACAGTTGGCTATCGCTGCCGAAATTATGGCGTTGCGCAAAAAGAGAAAATTAACCCAAGTTAAATTAGCTAAAAAAGCTTCCACTTCTCAGAGCGCCATTGCTCAGATTGAAGCAGGGGAGAGATCACCAACTGTTAATACTTTAATTAAGATTGCTGATGCAACAGGAACTAAATTAAAAATTTCATTCGCTAAATAATTTGAGGAGAGACTCAGGGGGGTGATTATTAATTAGATGTGGATAAGTTAATTTGACAAATTATTTGATATTGTTATTCTAAATACGAAGCCGTAGACCGTGGGTGTCCGTCAACTAACGGGCTTAATAACCTATCAAGGCGAAAAAGAATTTTGAAGATTTCTTGGTCTGCGGTTGTCCGCAGCTTATTTTTTAAATAATTAATTATGCCTAAAACTCGTCAACAAAAAGAAGAAGCTATTAAAAATCTAAAGGAAGAATTGGCTAAAATGAAGAGCCTGGTTTTTGTCGACTATTATGGTTTAAAGGTCAAGGATATTAACGAGCTGAGAAAATTGCTTAAAGATAAAGCTTGTAAATATCTAGTAGCTAAAAAGAATCTGCTAAAATTAGCCCTGAAAAAAACGGGTCTGAAAACAATTGATTTAGATAAAATTACCGGCGGAGTTGGTCTGGTTTTTGGTTTTGAGGATGACCTTTCTCCGGCAAAATTGGTGGCTGCTTTTGCTAAAAAGCATCAGCAGTTGAGTATTCAGGGTGGAATTTTAGAACAAGAGTTTATTGAAGTTGATAGAGTTAAGGCCCTGGCTAGATTACCGTCCAGGGATCAATTAGTTGCTCAGGTAGTTGGTACTATCAAAGCGCCTTTAACCAATCTGGTCTATGTCTTAAAGGGTAATTTAAAAAATTTAGTTTACATTTTAAGTGCAATTAAAAAATAACTTGTTAATAAACTAATTGTTAAATTATTAAATTAATTATGGCAGACGAAAAAGAGAAAAAAGAGGAGAAGAAGGAAGTAAAGATTCCAGCTAAGTTTAAGGATATAGTAGCCGAGATAGAAAAAATGAGCGTAATTGATTTGGCTGAGCTGGTTAAGATCCTGGAAGATAAATTTGGCGTTTCGGCTCAAGCGCCGGTGGCAGTGGCAGCTGCCGCACCAGCGGCTGAAGGGGGTGAAGCTGGCGAAGAACAGACCACTTTTAATGTTGAGATTACCGAAGGTGGCGGGAATAAAATTGGTGTGATTAAGGCTATTAGACAGATTATTCAGATTGGTTTGAAAGAAGCCAAGGATTTAGTTGATGCGGCCCCAAAAGTAGTTAAAGAGGGAGTCAGTAAGGAAGAGGCCCAGGAGATGAAGAAGAAGCTTGAAGAAGCCGGAGCCAAGGTAACCTTAAAATAATCAAGAGATTTTAGACCTTTTTTATTTATAGTTTTCAAAAACCGCCTTTTGCGGGGCGGTTTTTTTGTTTGCTTTTATAAAATTTTTTAAGTAATATAAGTGCTTGACAAAATAATTTTTTTATGATATTTTATAAACAGTTATAGTTTATTAAAGAAGAGGATAAAAAAGGGAAAAAGGAGGGTGAGATGAAACTAAAATATGAGGATTTCGCCAATCCGATGTTTAACGGAAAGCTAGTTAAGCGTCAAGACCGGCTAACGAAAGAATGGTTTATTGATGGATTAACTTATACGGATAATTTTCGACAAGTGGGGTTCACGTACTATTTGAAAAGTGGATTATTGACCATTGCTTGTTTTACAAAATCAGGCAATTACCCCCTGTTTAAAAGACACATTGATTCAATTGATGATTTTGAAGCGGCGATTAAAAAGGCCGACAAAAAGATTACAAAAAAACGATTGCAGGTTATTACACTAAAAGAATAATCAGGCCAAGATTACAGGGGAGTAAGCGTAGTTAAGGTTATTTACGAGGAAAAGGAATAAACAAAACTAAGAGGCAAGATGAAATTATCATCTTGCCCTTAATTTTTGCCTAAATTTATTTATCCTCGGTTCACTTTAAATCAACCTCAAAAATCTTCGTTCCGGCCAACAACCAGGCTTTATCTTCCAGTTTATTAATAACGAAATCTTTTAAATCCGTGAATTTATCGCTGGTTAATTGTTTTATAAGCTTGCCTTCCTTGGAGAGGATAATCAGTCGTTGACTGGGTCTGTCCATGAGATATAGATATTTTCGGTCTGAGTCAGAAAAAAGTTTAATCTGGCCGGCAGAAAGAACGGGGTGGATATCCGCTAAATTAAATTCTACCTGTTTGTTTTTATAGAATTTTACCATCTGGCCGGTTTTTTTAAAGACGTAGATAGAGCCGTCAAGAGCCATACTGATTCCGTCGGAAATATTTACATTTATATCATCTATCCATGCCTCTTCTTTGCCAAAGCCGTCAATGGTTTTAGAGTATTTGTAAATCTGATTGGCGTCTGGTTCAAGAAGATAAAGTCGGCGGCTATAAATTATTAAATCTTTAATTCCGCCTGGCTGATGAGCCTGTTCAAGATTTGTCGGCAGCAGTTTTTTATCAAGCGTGTTAAAAGTAGCAATACCTTGATTATCATCAAAGCCAATTAGGCTATCGTTGTCCAGGGGAAATAATTTGTTAAGGTGGCCGATGTTGGCCGAAGCATTATTGACCAGCTGACCCTCTTTAGTCTGGATATTAAAGAGATAGATATAGTTGTTATTGGCGTTGAAGATATAGAAATCATCTCCAATATTGGCCAGGCCGCTAGTTTTAATGTTTTTATCAATTTCGGTTAGATCAACTAATAGTTCCGGCTCGTCAATAGTAACCAGTCGATAGAATTTGTTTAATTGTTGTTTGTGTTTATTCTGGAATAATTCGTAGGATTCTTTCTGTTCGTTAGTGACCCGAGGAAAATCTACTAATAGTTGTCCTATTTCATTGAGTAAATTTTTGATTGTATCCTGTTCCTCATAAATCATGGCAATGGATAGGTCCGATTCTTTCTCTCTCAAGCTTTCTACCAATTGAGCGTATTTTCTGGTTTGACGGGCTCGGAATTCATTTCGACTGAGGACAATCAAGCTTGTAGCAAAGAGAAGAAATAGAATAATCATGATAATGAGTAGAGATTTTCGGAAGTAGTTTGACCCACTTGTTTCAGTCGATAGCGGTTTTTTAATTTTTTCACCCTTTTGGTCAGAAATTTTTTCAATAGTCTTGCTGGATTTATTTTTTAAATTTACCAGAAACTGGTGAGCGACAGTCAAGATTGATTTTCGGGGAGATTTTTTGATTCTAGGATGGACCTTCTCGGGCTTTTTCTGACTGCTAATAGAAACTTTTTCTTTGGCGGATGGAACTGACTTTTCTTTCTTTGGTGGTTTTTCTGGTTTGGTTACGGTTTTATCTTGACTAACTGCTTTTATTTCATTTTGGGCCGAAATTATTAAACTGAG
>CAZMTM010000054.1:0-5586 GCA_964569175.1 uncultured Gammaproteobacteria bacterium
GACCGTTCAGCTCAGAAGCGCCGATTGGTCAAATTTAAACAGGGCAATGTTTTTATTAGATTTTTTCCTTTTATTCAATACACCCGATTAATGCCCACCACCTATGCGCATTTTTTAGCCAGTGCTTATTTAGCCAGGGAAAAATTAGATATTTTCCATTCCCCATCTCTGTCCCTGCCTCTTTCTTATAAAGGACCGAGCGTTGTCACCGCTCATGATTTAGCTATTTATAAGTTTCCTGAATTGTATCCCGGCCGGCAGACCTTTCTTTTGAAAATAGCTATTCCCAGCACTATTCGACGGGCCAAAAGAATTATTGCTGTTTCTCGTTCCACTGCCAAGGATTTGGGTGAAATATTTGGCACTTCACACAAAAAGATGAGGGTCATCTCTCATGGTGTTGATGAACGTTTTTTTGAAAAAAGGACGGCTGTCCAGATTAAGAAGGTGAAGGCCAAATGTGGTATCAGCGGGAAATATTTGCTTTTTTTGGGGACGCTTGATTCGCGAAAAAATATTGTCCGTATCATTTCGGCTTATGAGAGGTTGAGAAACAAAATGATTCGGGAAGCAGACTCGTCAATCTTTCCCCAGAAAGAAAAACTTCAATTAGTTTTAGCCGGTGCCAGGGGTTTTAAATTTCAAGAAATTGAGAATAAAATTTCCTCTTCAAAATACAACAAAGATATTATTTTGCCGGGCTATATTGAATCTGATGATTTAGATCCTCTTTTTGAAGGAGCTGAGCTATTTGTTTTTCCTTCTCTTTATGAGGGTTTTGGCCTACCGATTATCGAAGCTATGGCTAATGGCATACCAGTTATTACTAGTAATATTTCTTCTATGCCTGAAATTGCCAAAGGTCAAACCCTCTTAGTTGACCCTTATAACGTGGCGGAGATAACTGAAGCCATGGTTAATTTATTGGTTGACCAAGATTTACGAAGTGATTTAAGTAAAAGCAGTCAAAAACATGCTCGGGGGTTCAGCTGGAAGAAGTCGGCTGAAACTACTTTGGGGGTTTACAAAGAGGCCAGTATTCTTTAAAATAAAGATATCTTCGATTAATTAATCTATTAATCTATTTAGCTATAATATATTCATTTAATATATTTAATTAACTAATTATTTGATATGTCAGAACCAATAACCAAATCAGAAATTTTAAATTTGAGAAAACCGCGTACTGGACGGGCTGCTTTAATTTTATTAGTGGTTGGAATTATTGTCCTGATTGCCATAGTTGTTTTTCTTATTGTTACGATTTTATCAACCGGTCAGTCAACATGGCAAGCTGTTTTCTTGGTAAATGGACAGACCTATTTCGGTCACATTGTTAAAGAGGATGCCAAATCAATTACTCTGCATGATGTTCATTATCTTCAGATGCAGCAAATACCGCCAGCAGCGGAGGAGGAGCAGCCACAACAACAGCTTTCTATTTTCAAATTGGGAGACAATGAAATTCACGGTCCGGAAAATGAAATGCGGATTAATTGGCAGCACATTCTCTTTGTTGAGAAACTGAAAAAAGATTCTCAGGTTATTTCTACTATTGAACAGATGGAAGGTAAATAATTTAGAATTTTTGCCTCAACAATTTTAGTATGTTAAAAAGGTCCCGGCAGGAGCTTAAAAAATTTAGGCCGAGGGAATCTTCTTTTCGCGTTAAGAAGTTGAAGCGGCCAAAAACCAGCGCCCCAAATTTTTTGGGTTTCTTTTTTGTTTTATTACTTTTAATTTTAATCGTCAGTTTGGCTGGTCTTTTTTATTTTAATCGGGATAAATCAGGAACAAGTGAACAAGGAGCCAAATTTTGGTTTTACGGTAATCCTGAACAAATAGTTGGTCAAGAAGAAACTTTTTCCATATTTATTAAGAATAAAGAGGCACATCATTTGGGAGCCGTGGAAGTGGTTTTAAATTTTCCCGAAGAATTTGTTTTAAACTCCAGTTTACCAGAATGTGATCAAATTTTAGCTCATGGTTGTGTCTGGCGATTTGCAAAGATAACCAGGAATCAATTAAAACAAATTGAATTGAATGGTCGGCTGTTTGGCGAGCCGGAAGAACCCCAGATTTTTGATGGATATTTGAATTTTCGTTTAGCCGGTTTTTCTTCGGAATTTCAAGAAAAATTATCTTCCGAGATAATTTTAAAGCCGTCAATTAGTTTAAATTGGGAAATGCCGGACAAAAGTCGTTTTGGTGAATCAATAGATTCTGTTTTATCTTTAGAAAATATTAGTGACAAAGAAATTCCTTCAGCCGAATTGGTAATTGATTTATCTGATAATTTTGTTTTTGAGTCATCTGACCAAGAAATCATTAGGAGTCAAAATAAAATCAAATGGTCTGTTGAAAATCTGGGACCGGGTGAGCAAAAAATACTAAAATTTAAGGGTTATGTCAACAATCCCGAGATAGAAGAATTGACTCTTAATCTGGAAACGGGAGTTGTTTATGAAAATCGATTTTTTGTACAGATTGAAGAGGAGAAGAAAATTTCTCTTGAGAAGTTTGACTTCAGTTTATCATTAGAGGCTGATTCTCGCTGGCAGTCTGAACTAAGCGGTGATTGGGGCCAGATTTTGCCAATTAGTTTAATTTATCAAAACAATAGCCAGAGAACGATTGAGGATTTTGTGCTTAAATTGAAATTGATTGATGTTAGATATATCAATACTACGCAGCTGAAACAAAATAAGTGGCAGCATTTTAATTCAGCTGAATCTTTACCCACGGTTCAATCAAAAGTTTGGTATACTCAAAATAAAAATTTTGATTCTCAAGAATACACTATATTCTGGGACAAAAATTTAATTTCTAATTTTGAGAGGATTTTGCCCGGCACCAGCGGAAGAATTGCCTTTGATCTGCCGATTAAATCTTTATTTGCGGCGGTAAAAGCCAGCTATTCCCAGATAGAAATCTTAATTCAGCCCCTGGCTAGCGGGAAATTAGTTAAGCAAGGTCAGCCCTGGAAAATTGTCGGTACCAGCACCCATCTGAAAATCAGGACTAATGTTGTTTTAGGTACAGCCGCCCGGTATTATAACGATGAATATGTGCGGATTGGTCAGGGGTCTTTGCCGCCCCAGGTTGACCAGGAAACTTACTACTGGATTTTCTTTAGAATTAAAAATACCACTAATCCGATTGAAAATATTTTAATTAAAACTGAATTACCCGAAGGCGTGGAGTGGACCGGACAAACAAAGGCCAGCCATGGTTTAGTTTTGTATAACAAAGTAAGGCGAGAGGTGGGGTGGCAAATTCCCGAATTAGCAGCTTATAGAGGAGGACACTATTCATTAGTTGAAGCCGGGTTTGAGGTCAGTATTACTCCAGAAAGCTCTCAGGTTGATTCAGTTTTGGCTTTAACAGAGAGTATAGCTTTAACAGCCCGGGACAAATTTACCAGTGATTTAATTTCTAAAGAGAACAGTTTCTTAGATACCAGTTTAGAGGGTGATCCCTTGGGTGAAGGCCAGGGCCGGGTTATTCCCTAGGGGGTCAAACACCAAAAAACTGATGGCAATTATCCTTGCCATTTTTTTTATTTTTCACTATACTATTTCTATATGCCTCAAATAAATTTTTCAAAAATTGAAGAAAAAATCTTAAAATTCTGGCAGGAGAATAAGATTTTTGCCAAATCTCTGGAAAAGAAATCTCCTCAGGGTGATTTTGTATTTTATGATGGCCCGCCATTTGCCACCGGGTCTCCCCACTATGGAAATATTGTCGCCAGCTTAATGAAAGATATTGTTCCCAGATATTGGACCATGAAAGGGTATCATGTAGATAGAAAATGGGGATGGGATTGTCATGGTTTGCCTATTGAGAACATTGTTGAGAAAGAGATGAATTTAAATAGCCGAAAAGATATTGAAAAAATGGGGATTGATAAATTTAATGAAAGTTGTCGGAGCAAGGTGCTGCTCTATGCTGAAGAGTGGCGAAGGGTTATTGGGCGGCTCGGGCGCTGGGTGGATATGGATAATGATTATAAGACAATGGATAAAGATTTTATGGAAAGCATCTGGTGGGTTTTTAAACAGTTATGGGATAAGGGTCTGATTTATAAAGATTATAAGTCAATGCATATTTGTCCCAGATGCGAAACAACCCTGTCTCAGTCAGAGGTTAGTCAAGGCTATCAGGACGTGGAAGATATTTCAGTAATTACTAAATTTAAGTTAATTGAGGCTAAACCCAAAGATATTCCTACCTATATCTTGGCATGGACAACCACGCCCTGGACCCTGATAGGTAATGTGGCTTTGGCTATGGGTGAAAAGATTGAGTATGTGGTAATAGAATCCCGGGGTGAAAGGTTTATTGTGGCTAAACAAAATATAGCTACCCTTTTTGAGGGCAGAGAACATAAGATTATTAGCCAGATTAAAGCCAGGGATTTAGAGAATAAAAAATACCAGCCGCTATTTGATTATTATCTAGCCCAAGATATGAAAAATAAAGAAAATCTGTACACTATTCAATTAGCAGATTTTGTAACAGTAGAAGATGGCACAGGCGTGGTGCATATTGCCCCGGCTTTTGGTGAAGATGATATGAATTTAGGCAGGGCTAAGGATTTACCATTTATTCAGCATGTCCAAATGAATGGCCGGTTTACTGACGAGGTGACCGATTTTGCTAATCAAGAAGTCAAACCCAAGGCTCATCGCCAGGCAACCGATAAAAAAGTTATTGCCTATTTAGAAAAGAAAAATTTAGTTTTTAAGGTTGAACCATTCACCCATTCCTATCCTCATTGCTGGCGGTGTGAATCTCCGCTTTTAAATTATGCTACTTCGTCATGGTTTGTTAAAGTAACGGCCGTGAAAGACGAAATGTTAAAAAATGCTGAAAATATTAATTGGCTACCGACCCACATTAAAGAAGGTCGGTTTGGTAAATGGTTGGCGGGCGCCAGGGATTGGTCAATCTCTCGTCAAAGATTCTGGGGGTCAGTAATGCCAATCTGGGTCTGCGACAAATGTGGAGAAAAAAAGGTTTTTGGCTCGGTTAAAGAATTAGAAAAGATTTCTGGTCAAAAAATTGAAGATTTACACAAACACTTTGTTGACCAGATTGAATTTAAGTGTGAAAAATGTTCAGGAATAATGAAAAGAACCCCCGATGTTTTAGACTGCTGGTTTGAATCAGGCTCCATGCCATACGCTCAGATGCATTATCCTTTTGAAAATAAGGAAAAATTTGAAAAGAATTTTCCCGCTCAATTCATTGCTGAAGGAATTGATCAAACTCGGGCCTGGTTTTATTATCTTCATGTTTTATCAACTATTTTAAAGGGCAGAGAGGCGTTTAAAAATGCTATTGCCAATGGGATTGTTCTGGCCGAGGATGGAAAGAAAATGTCAAAAAGATTACGAAATTATCCAAACCCCCTAGAGGTGATGGGAAAATATGGGGCTGATGCAGTACGGTATTATTTAACTAATTCTTCAGTCATGAAGGCCGAAGATTTAAAATTCTCCGAAAAAGACCTGTTTGAGCAGTCTAGGTTTCTAGTGACCCTGTTGAATGTTCTGACTTTTTATAAAATATTTAGTCAGG
>CAZMTM010000055.1:0-5561 GCA_964569175.1 uncultured Gammaproteobacteria bacterium
CTTCTGATAAAAACGAATTAACTTTAAAATTACTAACTTCGGCCAATAAAAAATTATGTCAATCATCTAATTAATCAAGCAAATATTAATTATTTATTCCCTATTAAATGTTTCTTTCGTAAAAGATTAAATAACTCTTCTTTGATTTGTTGATAATTAAGTTTTTTAATCTCCGGCCTGGTTAAAATTAAAAAATCAAAACCTTTTTTAATCTCCTCCAGATTTTCTTTGAGAATAACCCGAATTCTTCTCTTGATTTTATTCCGGATGACTGCTTTTTTATCTACTTTGAGAGAAACTATAATTCCAAAGCGCGAATAATCCAAATTGTTTTCAATCCATTTCAAAGCCAGCTCTTTGGCATAAGCGGCCTTTCCCTCTTTAGCCACTCTGGCAAAGTCCTTATTTTTAGTTAAACGATACAATTTAGCAAGCATAGCTAAACAGTTAGTTTCTTTCTTTTCTTGGCTCTTCTTCTCTTTAACACTCTTTGGCCGGCCTTGGTCCGCATTCTTTTAAGAAAACCGTGAGACCTGGCTCTTTTTCTTTTTTTAGGTTGATAAGTTCTTTTGGACATATATTTATTTTAAAATACTATCATATATATTCATATTAACACACTCTCTACTATATTACAACTTCCCGCTTAATTCTTCTAATTTTCTTAGCCAGACCGGTTTTTTTATTTATTTCTATCAACACGGCATTAATCAATACTCGACCATGCTTAGGAATCTCTAATTTAATCGGTTTGTAATGCTGGCTGGTTACCAACCGCTCAATAATTAACTCCTTCTCAGCTCCAATAACCGACTCTTTAGCGCCAACCATACCTATATCAGTAATATAGGCCGTGCCATTAGTCAATACTCGTTCATCAGCTGTCGGAATATGAGTGTGAGTGCCAACCAGCGCAGAAATTCTGCCATCAAGATAATGACCCAGAGCTACTTTTTCAGCTGTAGCTTCGGCGTGAAAATCAACAATAATGATTTTAATCCGTGGTTTGATTTGAGACAATATATTATCAATTCTCCTGAATGGATTGGTAATAGTTCGCGGTTCATCTTTGATAAAGGATTGACCAAGCAGATTAATTAATAAAATTTTAGTACCCTCAACCTTGATTATCGCCCAGCCCTTGCCTAAAACCCGGCCTGAATAATTAGCCGGTCTAATTATCGGCATTTTGGCAGCTAAAACTTTCTCTACGTCTTCTCTTTTAGACCAAAAATGATTACCAGAAGTTAAATAATCAATTCCAGCATCTAAAACTTCTTTAACAGTTTTTATCGTTACGCCCTTGCCATGAGCCATATTCTCCCCATTAGCCAATACTAAATCAATCCTCAAATCCTTTTTGAGTCTGGGTAAAATTTTAACTATCGCCCTCCGGCCAATTCGGCCGACAATGTCGCCAAAAAATAGAATCTTCATAAATCAATATTATATCTGGATATTAACACTAATCAATATCCCTATACTTATATTAACATACTGCTATTATGTTATCTCGCGTATTCAGTAATTCTGTTTTCTCTAATCACCGTCACTTTAATCTCGCCAGGATATTTTAGTTCTTCTTCAATTCTATCAGCAATCTGACGGGCTAATTTATTAGCTGCTAAATCATCAATTTCTTGAGGCATAACAAAAACCCGGAGTTCTCTACCCGCCTGGATAGCGTAAGCTTTATCCACTCCAGAAAAACCTTTGGCTATTTCTTCCAATTCTTCCAGGCGCTTCAAATATTCTTCATAACTATCTCTTCGTGCCCCTAATCTGGCGCCGGAAATAGCGTCAGCTACTTTAACAATAATTGCTTCAAGGGTCGGCGGATGGTCTTCGTGATGAGTGGCAATTGGGATAATCACCTCTTTAGATAAGCCGTATTTTTCACCCAAATCCTTACCAATCTCCGGATGAGTCCCCTGGATCTCAAAATCAACCGCCTTGCCAATATCATGTAAAAGCCCAGCTTTCTTGGCTATTGATACATTACCCCCTAATTCAGCAGCTAACATAGCTGACAAGTTAGCCACCTCTAAAGAATGCTGCAGAACATTTTGCCCATAGCTGGTGCGAAATTTTAATCGACCGAGTAGATGAATCAACTTTGGGTCAAGCCCGGCAATACCTGTTTGATAAGCTGCTTCTTCGCCAGCTTCTTTAATCTCCTTGGCTAATTCTTTTTTAGTTTCTTCAATCACCTTTTCAATCCGGGCTGGTTGAATTCGACCATCCAGAATCAGCTTCTCCAGCGCTCTTTTAGCCAGCTGACGCCTGATAGGATTAAATGCAGAAACAAAAACAACTTCCGGCGTGTCATCAACTATAATTTCAGCTCCGGTTAGCTGTTCAATAACTTTAATATTCCGACCTTCCCGACCAATAACTCGGCCTTTAATTTCGTCTGAAGGTAAAGAAACAGTAGAAGAAGTTCTTTCGGCAGTGTGAGCCGAAGCGCAACGTTCGATAACTGAAGTAATCAAATTTTTTGCTTTTTTCTCAATTTCTTCAGCGCCAAATTGCTCTAATTTTTTAATTCTAGCCAGAATATCATCTTTCATTTCTTTTTCCAGGCCCTCTAAAAGCTCCTTTTTCGCTTCTTCTTCAGTCATACCGGATATTCTTTCCAACTCCTCACGTGCCTCTTCATAAAGAGCACGAATCTTCTTTTTAGCCTCTTCAAGTCGATTGGCTGTTTTAGTCAATTCATGATGGCGATCCTCTAACTCAAGAATCTTTTTATCAAAAAGAGATTGCCGTTTTTCTAGTCTGTCTTCCATGGCTTTCAATTCTCGTCTTCTACTCGCTTCTTCTTTTTTAGCCTTTTCCACCACTTCCAAAGCCTCCTCGCGTGCTTTAAAGAAAATCTCCTGCTGTTTTACTTTAGCCCTAGAAAGAATTTCCTTGGCTTTGGCCTCAGCAGAATCAGTCTGACGTTGAGCAAGATACTGACGAATAAAATAACCGAGCAAAACTCCGACGGCAATACCAACTGGAATAAAAATGTAAATCATATAATTAAGTTAGTTAAATTAATTAAGTTGATTAAGCTAATTAGATCAAAATAAATAAAAAGCCGTTTTTCTCGGCTTCTACAATCAGAATCAAATATTTAGAATAAAGTATTTAATATCTATTTCTTAATTCCAAGCACTAAATACCCATCTTATTTATACTTAATTCTAGATACTATATATTTGATTTTATTTTACTTGGTAATAATTTTATCAATAATACCGTATTTCTTGGACTCTCCGGTGGTCATAAAAAAGTCTCGGTCCGTATCTTTCTCAATTTTAACTAACGATTGTTTAGTGTGTTTGGCTAATATTTTATTGATTCTATCTCTAACTTTCAAAATATGTTCAGCCCTAATTTTAATATCAGCGGCTGGCCCTTCGGTGCCGCCCATCACTTGATGTAACATTATTTCCGCGTTGGGTAAAGCAAAACGTTTGCCTTTTTGACCAGCTGCCAAGAGTACTGCTCCCATTGAAGCAGCTGTACCAACACAAATAGTGATAACATCGGGCTTAACATATTGCATAGTATCATAAATAGCCAAACCAGCGGTAACCGAGCCCCCCAGAGTATTGATATAGAGTTTAATGTCTTTATTTTTATCGTCGCTCTCCAAAAATAAAAGTTGGGCAATTACGGTATTAGCAACGGTATCATTGATTATATCACCCAGAAAAATAATTCTTTCTTTCAAAAGCCGGGAATATATATCGTAAGCCCGTTCTCCAGTTGATGTTTTTTCAATAACTGTGGGAACGAGATGCATAATATATTTGTTTATTGCTAATTGTTGATTATTATTTATTAATTATTAATAGATTATATTTTCTTCGTCCTTTGGTAAAAATATAGCATATAAAAATAATTTGTCAAATTCAAACAAGGGTGGATAAGTCTGAACAAGTATAAAAAGGTATAGAAAAGGTCCGTCACTGATTAACGGACCTTTATTTTAAAAACATTATTTTTTGGTTTTTTTAAGAATCTTTCTTACTTCCTCACCTGAAAGCGTCTCTTCCTCCAGTAAAGCCTGAGCAATCTTATCAAGTTGTTCTCTGCTGTCTGTAAGAATCTTTTTAGCTTCTTGCATGGCTTCATCAGAAAAACGCTTGATTTCATGGTCAATTAGTTTGGCTGTTTCTTCAGAATAGTTTCGGGCTCGATGCACTTCCATAGCTAGAAATGGTGCTGCATCTCCTTCGCCAAAAGTAAGCGCGCCAAGCTTTTCGCTCATCCCGTACTCGCAAACCATTTTTCGAGCTATCTCCGATACTCGCTTAATATCATTTTGAGCTCCGGTAGTAATACCTTCAGGCCCAAAAACTAATTCTTCAGCCATGCGACCTCCGTACAAGAGAACCATTGTAGCTTGAAAATATTCTTTACTGGGGGTATACCGGTCCTTTTCAGGTAATTGTTGAGTTATTCCTAAGGCCATACCGCGAGGCATAATTGTTACCTTATTAACCTTATCTAACAGCGGCAGTTTTTCGCTAATTAGGGTATGTCCGGTCTCATGATAAGCAATTACTCGTCTATCTTCTTCGGTCATTACTATCCGTCTGGCAGGCCCCATTGTCACTTTATCTATAGCCTCTTCAATTTCTACTATTGTAATGGCGTTAAGACCTTTACGGGCCGCTAATAAGGCAGATTCATTCATAATGTTGGCTAAATCAGCTCCGGAAAATCCAGGAGTTATTCTAGCAATTTTTTCTAAACTCACATCTTTAGCTAAAGTTTTCAGCCGAGAATGAATTTTCAATATTTCTTCGCGACCTTTAATATCTGGCTGTGAAACGATCACATGTCTATCAAATCGACCTGGTCTGAGTAGGGCTGGGTCAAGTATATCCGGTCGATTAGTAGCCGCTATTACGATGACTGGCTTCCGGTTTTTATTAAAACCATCCATTTCGCCCAGTATAGCATTAAGTGTTTGTTCTCTCTCGTCATGACCACTGCCAAAACCAGCTCCGCGATGTCTGCCAACCGCATCTATCTCATCAATAAAAATAATTGCCGGCGCTTTCTCTCTGGCCTTAACAAATAGGTCTCTGGTACGGGAAGCGCCAACTCCAACAAATACTTCGACAAAATCAGACCCAGACGTAGAAAAAAATGGAACCTCTGCTTCGCCAGCGACTGCCTGAGCTAAAAGCGTTTTTCCGCAACCTGGAGGACCAATTAATAACACGCCACGAGGAACTACGGCTCCCAGTCGGGTAAATTTTTTCGGATTTTTGAGAAATTCAATTATTTCTTGCAGCTCTTCTTTGGCTTCATCAACTCCGGCCACGTTCTTAAATGTTACCCGGGTTCTTTCTTTATCAGTTATTTCTCGATGTTGACTCTGTCCATGTTGACGTATCTTATCGGTTTGACCGGATGCCCGATTCATCAATATAGCAAACCAGATTACCATAAACGATAAGATAATAAGCATTGGTAAATATCTCCGTATTACTGTCCAGATATTGTCTTTGGGGACACTCTTAAAATGAATACCGTTTTTTTCCAGAAGAGGTATT
>CAZMTM010000056.1:0-3709 GCA_964569175.1 uncultured Gammaproteobacteria bacterium
TCTGTATCAATCAGGGAATAGGTGTTACCCTCAATGCGGGAAGATTTCCAGCTTAATTCAATGGTCAATCTTTCAAACTCTTTTTTCAATATGGCCGGCGACAATTTTTTTACCGCTCTCAAATAATTGTCGTTTAGCGCTTTTAATTTCCGCAGTTCCTCTTTACTAAAAATATCCGACAGATTTTTAAAAATCTCAAAATTAAAAGAATTAAAAGCTGTCTTCCTCTCATCGGGCCCTAATTTAAAATATTCCTCAACGTCAAAATAGGTTAACAACTTATTTTTTGCCGCCTCTGTATAACGTATTCCTCTGCCCCGACCCTCTTTTTTTATTAATTCCCTGACCAAGAGTTTATTAATATCGCGAACTATAGTTACCCTTGAAACATTATCAAAGTGCCTCTGCAAATATTGTTTAATCTCCTGATTACCAGCACTTCTCTTTTTTCTGATAAAATTGAGGATATTTAATTGTCTTTTATTTATTTTTTCCATTTTTTAATTGTTTCATTATTCTTTAATAATTGTATCATTTTGCAACAAAAAATGCAACAATTATCAGTGGATAACTTTTATCCTTTAGCCAGGACTAGCGCCCAGATTTCTTTAGCCCCGGCTTGTTGAAGAGTTTTGGCGGCTTCTTCCAGGGTGGCGCCGGTGGTGAAAATGTCATCCAACAGGATAATATTTTTGTTTTTAACCAGACCCTTGTCTTTAATCTTGAAGGCATTGTTGACATTGAGTTTTCTTTCTTTTTTGCCCAATCCGGTTTGTGATTTGGTCTCTTTAACCCTTTGTAAAATTTTTGTTTTTAGTGGCCAGCCAAATTTATCAGTTATTTCTCGCGCTATTAATTCGGCTTGATTAAAACCCCGCTCAGCCAATTTTCGTTTAGCCAGGGGAGTCGGCATTAAAACAAAATTATTCTGGTTAAAGTAGGTGATGCGTTCGGGGGATTGTTTAATAACTTTGACCAGTAGTCTGGCTAAATCGCTGGCTAGCGAGGAAATAAAGGGTGAGTATTTTAAAGATTTAATTGCTTTTTGAATCAATGGATAGCGATAGTCAGTAGCAATAATAATTCCTGACAAAGAACTCTGACAGTTGGGGCAGGTTTTGCCGGTTGGCGATGGTTTGCGGCAGGCCGGACAGACAGATTGAGCCAGCAGGGGAATCGCCGCCCAGCATTCTGGACAGATAAAAAAGCCTTGTTTGCCACAGCCAAGGCAGTTTATCGGGAAAAAGATATTTAACAAAAACCGGGAAATTTTATTGATATTTTTTATCCACATGTTCGGTTGTTAAAATCAGTATTTTATAGTATAATAATATTATAGGAAAAATGGATAGATGTCTACTGGGTGTCTATCAAAATTAAGGCCAAAAACTGGGAGAAAGTAAAAATCCTTTAGTTTTTGGTAATTTGATATTTGATATAATTAATGTGAGGATATAAAAGAATATGGCCCTTTTTGGACTGGGAAATAAAAAAAGTTTTTTAGGAGTTGATTTGGGTTCAACCAGTATTAAACTGGTAGAGTTGGCTAAGGAGGGGGGCGTACCCACACTGGTAACTTATGGTTATGCTGAACGAGCCATGGGAGATATTGTTAAGGGCGACCCCAAAACAATCTTGGCAAAAATAGTTTTTCTTTTGAAGAGATTATACACTCAATCTGGTGTTACTTCCTATAAGGCAGTGACCGCCCTGCCGAATTTTTCGGTTTTTAATTCAGTTATTACCCTGCCGGTAATGAAAAAGAAAGAATTGGACGCGGCTGTTCACTGGGAGGCTAAAAAGTTCGTTCCCATGCCCATCAAGGATGTTATTCTGGATTGGCGGATTATTGATACTATTGACGTTAATAATAAAAGGAAGAATTATCGTATTCTTCTGACTGCGGCTTCTAGAAAACTAGTTAGAAGATATGTTGAAATTTTCAAACAGGCTGATTTACAATTACTGTCTCTGGAAACCGAGGCCTTTGCTTTAGCCCGGTCTTTAATTGGACACAGCCAGGCCACCACCATGATTATTGACACCAGCGCCGTTACCACCGATATTATAATCATTGAAAAGGGAGTGCCTGCCTTAAACCGAAGTATTGATGTGGGCGGAATAAGCATTAGTCATGCCATTGCTAAAAATCTAAATATTAGTTTCAAACGCGCTGAACAATTTAAAAGAGATATTGGCATGGGTGGTGGTTCTAAAATACCAAAAATTATTGAAAGTATATTAAAACCAGTGGTTGATGAGATGCGCTATTCACTTAAGATTTACCAGAGCCAATCAGGCAAAACAGTTGAGAAAGTAATTCTCTCCGGCGGTTCTGCCTATCTGCCAAATTTGTCTGATTATTTTTCTAAAATACTTAATATCAAAGTTTTAATTGGTGATCCCTGGTCCAGGGTGGCTTATCCAGAAGAACTGCGGCCGGCCCTGGAAGAAGTAGCGCCGCGCTTTGCTATTGCGGTTGGTCTGGCACTTAGACAGTTGGATTAAAAAGTTACATTATTATTTATCAAAGAATCATATTAATTTTTTATGCCCATTAACTTGCTTCCCGAAGAAATGAGGGAAGAAGAAAAAAAGCAGCCGGTTGAAAAGGCAGAAGAGAAACCAGAAGTTGAGATGACTAGACCAGTTTCTGAAAAGCCTTTTGCTAAAGAAAAGGTTTCACTTCGTCAAAGCCCCGGGTTAAAGGGTTGGTTTGGTTTTAAAAAGAAAGCAAGGCCACGGCCTGAAGTTGTGCCGCCCCAGAAGAAAGAGGTAAAGCCTTCGCCGATTGTTCCCAGAAAAAAACCGCTTGAAATACCACCGGCTTTACCAGTCAAAGAGAAGGTTGTTGAACCGACTGTCCCCGTTAAAACTCCGGAAGAAAAACCAGTTATGGCAAAAATTCCTGAATTAGCTGAGATGTTAGTTGAAGAAGAAAAAAAGCCGTTACCTGAAAAATCAAAGACTAAGGTCTCTAAAAAATCGGCAAAAAAGATAATTTTAGAAAAAGTAGACGGGTCACCCGAGATTACTTTGATGCCGAAAAAAGCATTGATTATTCCCCGGGTGATTCGCGAGAGAATGCTGATGCTGATAGCCGTGATTATTGTTGTGCTGACGGTTTTTAGCGTAGTCTGGCTGTATGCTAATTGGCATTTTGAGAAATTGAGAGTAGAAATGGAACGAATCAAGGTTGACCGTCAATTATTAGAAGTCGAGACCGCCCCGTTTTTAAAGATCAGGGACCAGATTGCCTCTTTAGAGAGAAAGTCATTGCGGGCGGAAAGTATTTTAGTCAATCATATTTACTGGACAAAGTTTTTCAATCTTCTGGAAACCTATACCATTCCGGAAGTTTTTTTTGGTGATTTTAGCGCCGATACTAATGGTACAGTTGAACTGAGTGCCACTGGTAAAGACTTGCTTTCAATCGCCAGGCAAATTGTTGTTTTTGCTAATGCGCCGGATTTTATCAAAGAAACCAGCGTTTCAAATATTACCAAATCCCCGATGGGCATCAGCTGTTCTTTCGGTCTAATTTTAGTTGACGATGTGTTTAAAAAATAAATATGGCCAAGAAAGAAAAAAAAGTTTTTAGTACTAAGTTTTACCACATCATTCTGGTCAGATATTATTGGTTCTTGATTATTTTTATTATTCTAATTGCTTTTTTGGTTGAATATGCCTTGATTATTAAACCAAAAGT
>CAZMTM010000056.1:3719-5511 GCA_964569175.1 uncultured Gammaproteobacteria bacterium
AAAGTTCTCCAGGCCTCTAATGGAGGGCCACTGGATGTTGGGACCCAGGCAGAGATTTTAGAAGAGCAGGAAATCTACCTGGAACGATTGAAACAATTAAAAATTGAAGCCGACAAAATAGACAAAGATGATTTAAAGAAATTAGATTATGTGGTGGCCGAGAAGGCTGAGATGCCGGCCCTTTTGAACCAGATTAATGTTCTATCCGAACAATCTGGATTAGAATTAGGTGGCTTTGGGGTTGAATTTGGGCAGGGAATTATCACTACAACCCTGGGGTTTGGCGGCGGCACTTACCAGACCGTTAAGCAATATTTGGAATATTTGGAAAAAAATATTCGGATTATGGATGTGACTGACATTAGTTTGCAAGATATTGGCAATAATCTGTCTTTATCTATTGATAGTTATTACGTTGGCGATTAAATTAAAGACAAAATATTTATGTTGAAAGTGGTCAAAAAACAATATATTTTTCTCCTGTTTCTCATAGTTATTGTTTTAGTTATTGGTTTTGTTTTAATAAGATACATTAGATTGCCAGCCAGCAGTTCAAGCCCAATCTCTCCATCGGCTAAGCCGGCCTATTTGCGGCAACCTATCCCCTCTATGACCAAGCTTAAAGAGATGATTGATAACCCTAAATTCAAAGAAATGAAATATATCAGAGCATTTTTTATCCCAATAACGGGGGGAGAGAAAGGACGACCCAATCCATTTATGCCCTTTATGAAAAAAATAGAGGAATAATTTCAGTTTTAAACATTTTTTAAACATTAATTTTTTTATGCCCCAAATTAAAAATGAAATTGCTCAATATCTTTTGGAGCAAGGCAAGCTTTCTAAAGAGCATTACGATGCTCTTTTGATTGAATCTGGAAAATCGCATCTATCGGTTGATAAAATTTTAGAGCAAAAAAAAATCATACCCGAAGAAGATATTGCCTGGGCCAAGAGCCAGTTATTTAATGTACCGACAGTTGACCTGTATGGCTTGAAAGTGGACCGTAAGATTTTAGGATTAATTCCTAAGGAAATGGCTGAAAATTATCAGGTAGTTGCTTTTGCCAGAGAGGGCGATATTCTTAAGGTGGTTATGCTTACCCCCGATAATTTTAAAGCTAGAGAAGCAGTTGATTTCATTGCGCGTAAAAATAATCTTAAGATTGAATATTATACCACCGCGGCTACGCCCTTTAAGGGTATTTTGTCCCAGTATGGCGGACTGGCCGTTGAAGTAGAGGAGGCAGTGGGAGCAGCTGAAGAACGTTTTGCCCCGATTCTTAAATCGGGCAAAGCCTTAGCTGAAATAGGTCTGGAAGAAATCAGTAAGGCCGCCCCGATTGCTAAATTAGTGGGCTCTATTTTAAAATATGCGGTTGATAATGATGCTTCTGATGTTCATATTGAGCCGTTAGGTGATAAAACCAGGGTTCGTTACCGGATTGACGGAATACTCAGAGAGACAGCCATGCTGCCGGGCCATCTTCATTCAGCTATTATCTCGCGGATTAAAGTGATGGCTAATTTAAAGCTTGACGAAACACGCATTCCCCAGGATGGCCGTATTAGAATCGTTGTTTCCAAAAGACAAATAGATTTGAGGGTTTCTGTTTTCCCTCTTCTCAGCCAGGAAAAGGCGGTAATGAGGATTCTTGATCCGTCTAAGAAAATTTTTAACCTTAAGGATCTGGGGTTCTGGGGAAAGGGTTTAGAGGTGATTGAGAAAAATTTGGCCAGACCACATGGTATGCTTTTAGTCACTGGTCCGACCGGTTGTGGTAAAACCACC
>CAZMTM010000057.1:0-5478 GCA_964569175.1 uncultured Gammaproteobacteria bacterium
CGCAAGAGTCGTCTACAAAGGACTGATAATTTTTGTGTACTTACGGAAATTGGTCAACGTTTGGGCTATGTTCAAAAAGCGAGCTAAACCCTCGCTTTTTTGGTTTACTGAAAAAAATAATCTGGTACAATTAAGACATAACTCTATACTTAACTCTATACTTAACTCTATACTTAAATTTCTAAAAATGTTATAATTTCAAAGGGTGAACTAAATGAGAAAATTTATTTTATCATTTGTGGGTCTCGACGAAATTTCAAGTTTTGCTTATAATAAATATAATAATTCTATTGTAATACACTTATATGCCCAAAGAACCAACAAAAGAACAGCCGACTGTGTCGGCGAAGCTCAAAGCCGGGACAGAGGCCGAGGGGTGGGCCGAGATTGAAAAAGCGCCTGCTTTGGAGATTAAAAAAGAAGAAACTCTGGCAGCTAAAGAAACTGAGGGGGCAGCCATTAAACCGGCTCGTCGAGTCGTTCCTTTTCTTCACCGGAAACCGCAGGAGCCTGAGGTGATTTTAGATACCAGTGAAACAACTAAAGAAATAGAAGCCATTCTCTCCGAAGGATTAAATGAGGCCTACCAGAGCTTGCCGGAAAATTTAAAAGAACGTTTTAGAGAGAAGGGTCGGGAAACGGCCTCGCAAATAGAGAAAATTATTTCCGGCACCAGGGTTGCGGTGAGGAAAATTTTGGATTTAGTTAAAAGGTGGTTATTAATAATTCCGGCGGTAAATAAATTTTTTTTAGAACAAGAATCAAAAATAAAAACAGACAAAATTTTGGGCTTAGCCGAGAGAAAAAAGAAAGAAAAAATACAATTGTAAATCTTAAGTCTTAGATATTAAATATGCTTATTTGTCTGGCTAGTGAAAATAAAAAACTTGATTCTCTACTTTCTACCCGTTTTGAAGAAAGTAAGTATTTTTTGTTTATTGATGACGAGAACAAACAACTGGAGGTAGCTCCCAATAAGGTTAAAGACGAGAAATCAGCTTATCTGGTGGCCGGGAAAAGACCGGAGTTGGTTATTACCGGCACCATTAGCGCTAACTCATTTGATTTTCTAAAAGCCTCGGGAATAAAAATTATTTCTGGAGTTTTTGGTACTACGGTTAGAGAAGCTCTGGAGGATTATCACTACGGGCGAATTAGGGAAGCTAAACACATTCCCGGGGCCGGACGAGGAAGAACGCTTTAAAAACTATTTTAAATTATAAAAACTCTTAAAAATTATTAAAAACTATTATATTAATTAAATAAAATTTTATGAATCCAGAACTAGATTTGCCAACATTTGATATTGATGTCGAGGGCGGCATACAAATGGCTCAAGAAACTGGTGGGGGACTATTATCCAGTCCCTGGTTTTGGTCCACAGTTGTTATAATAATTGTTTGTTTGTCGGCTCTGATTATTTTCAAGAGATATATTAAAAAAATGGCTGGTTTAAATTTTTCTTTTCGGAACGCTATTTTACTAGTTACTCTGCCAAAAGAGTCTTTGAGCGAAGAAGCTAAAAAGAAAAGCATTAAAGAACTATTGGCTCCGATGGAGAATTTCTTTGACAACATTGGTGGGCTGAGGGCCCAGCGAGGTTTGCGTGCTAATTTTTTAGGCCGGAGTGACAATCTTGTTTTTGAGATAGTGGCTAGTAAGGAAGGGGTTATCTCTTTTTATGCCATTGTGCCCAGATATTTGGAGCAATTTTTTGAACAGCAGGTTCAGGCTCAATATCCATCCGCTAATATTGAAGAAGTTGAAGACTATAATATCTTTTTACCACAGGGCGTGATAAAAGGCGTTTCTCTCAAGTTGAAAAACTATTCTATTTTTCCGATAAAAACTTATATTCAATCAGAAACAGATCCTCTAAACGCCATTACCAATTCTTTAAGTAAGATTGCCGAAGGCGATGCGGCGGCTATTCAAATTGTGGCCCGTTCAGCTAAAGCAGAATGGCATCGTTTAGGAGCCAAAGTAGCCTCAAAGATGCAGCAGGGTAAAAACTTAAAGCAGGCTTTGCGGGAAGTAATTGGCGGTTCCGGACTATCCGGAGCTTTCAAGGGGTTCTGGGAAGCTGCTTTTCCACAACCAGCAAAACAAAAACCGACTACCGAGATTAAGAGACAATATCAGCTTTCGCCAATGGAGCAGGGAATAGTTAAGGCCCTGGAAGAGAAAACTAATAAAGCCGGCATGGATGTTAATATTAGAATTGTTGTCTCGGCTAAAACCAACGAAAAGGCTAAAGCATATCTATCTAATATTGTTAATGCTTTTGCCCAATATACTGGTTATGAATACGGCAATGGTTTTAAGGCAGTGCCAATCAGTCCGAAGCGAATAGCCCGCGAATTTATTTATCGTACTTTTGATGAAAAAATAAAATTTATTCTCAACACCGAAGAGATGACTAGTATTTTCCATCTCCCTCTACCAACTGCCGAGACACCAAATATTAGATGGTTAATCGCTAAAAGAATACCGGCGGCGGTCGGTATTCCAGCTGAAGGGATTATTATTGGGAAGAATGTCTATCGCGGCGAAGAAAAAATGATTCGCATTAAACCAGATGATCGTCAGCGTCATGTCTATGTTGTTGGTAAAACAGGTGTTGGTAAGAGTTGGCTCTTAATAAACATGGCTATTCAGGACATTAAAAATGGTAAGGGGGTCTGCTTTATAGACCCACACGGCGATGCGATTGAAACAATTTTAGAACATATTCCTAAATCTCGGGCTGAAGAAGTTATCTATTTTGACCCGGCCAATTTAGAGAGGCCAATGGGTCTGAATCTTCTGGAATACGACCCCAAATATCCGGAGCAGAAGACCTTTGTGATTAACGAGATGATTAATATCATGGATAAGCTTTATGATCTTCGACAGACCGGCGGACCAATGTTTGAACAATACATGCGCAATGCCATGCTTTTGATTATGGAACATCCTGGAAGCGGCTCAACCTTGATGGAAATTCCCAAGGTATTAGCTGATGCTGATTTTCGTCATTTTAAATTAGATCATTGTCAGAATTTAGTGGTTAGCGATTTCTGGACAAAAGAAGCAGAAAAGGCTGGCGGAGAAGCTGCTTTATCCAATATGACTCCTTATATCACTTCCAAACTGAACCAGTTTGTGGCTAATGATATTATGCGGCCAATTATTGGTCAGCAGAAAAGTGCCTTTAATTTCCGGAACGCTATGGACGAACGGAAAATTATATTGATTAATCTATCCAAGGGTCGGATTGGCGATATGAATGCTTATCTGCTTGGTCTGGTTCTGGTTGGTAAGATTTTAATGGCCGCTCTTTCCCGAACCGATATTCCGGAGAGCGAGCGAAAAAATTTCTTTCTCTATATTGACGAGTTCCAAAATTTTATAACCCAGAGTATTAACACCATTCTGGCCGAAGCTAGAAAATATCGGTTATGCTTAAATATGGCCCACCAATACATTGGCCAGTTGGTTAAAAACCAGGATGCCTCAATCAGAGATGCAATTTTCGGTACGGTCGGAACAATAATTTCCTTTAAGGTGGGGGTTGAAGACGCTGAATTTTTAAGCAAAGAGTTTTCTCCGGTGGTTAGCCAATATGATTTAGTCAACGTAGAAAGATACAATGCCTATATCAAACTGCTGGTTGATAATCAATCGCTTAAACCCTTTAATATCCAGACGGTTGTTATTCCCGAGGGTAATCCTAAGATAGCCCAGATTATTAAACAGTTATCAGCTTTAAAATACGGTCGAGCAAAAGTAGATATTGAAAATGATATATTAAAAAGGAGAAGTATGTTTAGCGAAAGCGGAGAAAAGAAAAAAGAGCCTCCAACCGGTTTTGAATCGTTTGCTTAATTCGAATTATTTATGGTAATTTTATACTTTCTCTGGTTATTTGCGGTTCTTGTCCTTACTTCTTTTATCTTCACCTCGCTTTATAGAGGATTTTTTTTCAAGAAATTTGGTACGCCCTGGGTACCGTTGACCAAAAGAAAAATCAGACGTTTGTTAAAACTGGCCGATTTGAATGAAGACACCGTTTTATATGATTTAGGCAGCGGTGATGGCCGTATTATCCTAACCGCTGTTCAAGAGTTTAGGGTGAAGCAAGCAATAGGAATTGAGATTAGTTTGTTTCTTTATTGGGTGGCTCAACTAAAGCGCAGATTTTTAGATTCAGGAGTAAAAAGGGATAAGGTAAGTTTTAAACGGAATGATTTTTTTAAAGAAGATTTAAGTCAGGCCAGTGTGATTATCTGTTATTTATTGCCGGGCACGCTGGAAAAGTTAAAACCTAAGTTTACCCGGGAGTTAAGGCCAGGCACGCTGATTTTATGTTTTACCTTTCCGATTCACGGCTGGCATCCGATTAAAATAGATAAACCGACAGCCAAAGACCAGCCGATATACGTTTATAAAATTTAAATATCAAATAGTCGTTGGATATTTTGTTGGAAATTAAAAACTAGAAATTAGAAATTAGAAATTTCAAATATATGGTTATATATCGTAAATACAGGCCGCAAACTTTTGCTGAAATAATTGGCCAGGAGAATATTATCAAGATTTTAGAAAATGAAATCAAGCAGGATAAAATTGCCCATGCCTATTTATTCACCGGTCCGCGCGGATTGGGAAAAACAACTGTTTCCCGCTTGATTGCCAAAGCGGTTAATTGCGAAAATAGAAAAACCGGTCAGAGCGAACCCTGTAATAAATGTTCTAATTGTCTGAATATTACTAAGGGCCGATTTTTGGATTTAATTGAGTTGGACGCGGCTTCGCAAACAGGGGTTGATAATGTACGGGAGAATATTATTGCTTACAGCCGGATTCCGCCGACCAGAGGCAAATACAAGGTGTTTGTCATTGATGAATGCCATCAGCTTTCAACTTCGGCCTTTAACGCCTTGCTTAAAACGTTGGAAGAGCCGCCGGCTTATGTTATTTTTATTTTAGCTACCACTGAAATACATAAATTGCCGGAAACTATAATCTCCCGCTGCCAGAGGTTTGATTTTACCAAAGTTGGGTTGGATAAAATTGTTGATAGATTAAAAAGGATTATTAAGAAAGAAAAAATTAAGGTGGACGGGCAGATATTGAAAACCATTGCTTATCGGTCTGAAGGCTGCGTGCGTGATGCCGAGAGCTTGCTCGGTCAGATTTTAGCCCTGGATGGTAAGAAAATTAGTATAGAGGAAGCCAGTCTGGTTATTCCGCCGGCCCAGACTAATTTAGTTATTGAATTTGTTAGTTTAATTTTTAATAAAGATGATAAAGGAGCGGTTAATATGATTAACCGTCTTTTGGGAGAGGGGACTAATCTGGAACAGTTTATTACTGATTTAATTGAATTTTTAAGAAAAATACTTTTAGCTAAAGTTGGCGCGGTTAGTAATGATTTTTAGTGGCACGAAGATGAGACAACGCAATTGAAAATTAAATAATTTGAGGGAGGAATTG
>CAZMTM010000058.1:0-5473 GCA_964569175.1 uncultured Gammaproteobacteria bacterium
AGCAGATTACGCAATAATTACCCAGATAGATGATTTGTTCTCTAATGATAATAGTGTTAATCCTCAGCTTACTTTTACTACTACTAACACTCAGGCCAAAATTGATATTGAACAGCAGCGAGTGGTTATTGGTAACGAATTAACAGATTTTAAAACCGAAACAGGAGAAGTTTCCTCTTTATCAAGTTTTGATGTTTTAGACCAAACAATTCTCAGGGCGGATAATCATTTGATTACCATCAGAGATTTTTTGATTCGTTTAAACGATGCTTTAAACGGAGCAGTAAATATTTCTGCCACCACTTTAAGCACTTATAAAACAAACCTTAACACTGCCCGGACCAATATTAATACCGCTATTACAAATATCAGCACTCAAAAGCAAGCTCTGGCCGCTCAAAGAATAACCAATCAGAATAATATTGCTACCGCCCAAACCGCGGTGAATAGTGCCGGAGATGCCTTAATCTTAACTCGGAACGAATTGAGTCTAAAGCAAGCCGGTGCGGCTACAGAACAAATCGTCGCTCAAGAAGCACAGGTAGAACAGGCCCGGGCTACTATAGAAAATATTCAAGTCCAAATAGTTAAAACAGTCCTTCAAGCCCCGATTAATGGGCTGGTTACCCAGCAGCAGGCAAAAAGGGGAGAAATTATTTCTGCTAATCAAATTGTTATTTCCCTTATATCAGAGGTTAACTTTGAGATAGAAGCCAATATTCCCGAAGCAGATATTGCTAAGGTTAAAATCGCCAATTCGGCTGAAATAACCCTGGATGCTTACGGAGATGAAATCTGGTTGGCTGAAGTAATTGAAATTAGTCCAGCCGAAACTATGATTGAAGGCATAGCCACTTACAAAGTAACTTTGCAATTTGAACAGGAAGATGGGCGAATTAAATCAGGTATGACGGCTGACGTGGATATATTGACCGGTCAGCGAGAAAATGTGATTGTTATTCCCCAGCGGGCGATTATTACCAGAAACGACCAAAAGTTTGTTAGAATTATAGAAGGAGAAGGGAGGGGAGAAGAGTTCAAAGAGGTGGCAGTTGAACTGGGGTTGCGCGGTTCAGTGGGGGAAATCGAAATTATTAAAGGCCTGAAAGAAGGAGATAAGGTAATTACTTTTTTAAAAGAAACTGAATAATCATTCCTAAAAAAATGTTAGTAATAAAAGAATAAATTATGGCCCTGATTGAAGTTAAAAATCTGGAAAAAATTTATTATACTGACGACGTAGAGACCCCGGCCGTACAAGGGGTTTCTTTTGAGGTTGAAGAAGGTGAATTTGTGGCTTTGATGGGTCCGTCAGGTTGCGGAAAATCAACCCTACTTCATATTATAGGTTCTCTTGACCGGCAAACTAAGGGTAAATATTTTTTTGACGGGAAAAGTATAGACGAATATTCTGATGATGAATTGGCCCGTTTGAGAAATAAAAAGATAGGCTTTGTTTTCCAATCCTATAATCTTTTACCGCGGACAACTGTTTTTGAGAATATTAGATTACCCCTGGTTTATTCAAGAGTTAAGGATTCTTTAAAAGATGAATCAGCCCAAAAAGCAATTAAAGCGGTTGGGCTGGAACACAGAATTAATTATGATTCTTCAAAACTTTCCGGCGGTGAAAAACAAAGAGTAGCTATTGCCCGAGCCTTGGTTAATTCACCAAAGTTAATTTTGGCTGATGAGCCGACCGGCAATCTTGATTCCAAAGCCGGTGAAGTGATTATGGAAATTTTACAAAGACTTAATGACCAGGGTCATACAATTATTTTAGTCACTCACGAAACTTATACGGCTGAGTATGCCCAGCGGATTATCCGGATGCGCGATGGGAAAATAGCCAGCGATAAACAGGTGGATAATCGACACTTTGTGTCTACCGATGGTTTTATGAAATAATATTAAAAATAATAATGAGTATAAAAGATAGTTTAAAAATTTCGTTAGGGGGGCTTAGAGCCCATAAAAGAAGGTCTGCTTTGACTATCCTGGGGGTAGTCATTGGGATTAGCGCTATTATTATGGTTATGTCAGTTGGTCAGGGGGCGGAAAACCTTATTCTAGGTCAGTTACAGGGGCTGGGTTCCAGCACTATTGTTATTAAGCCCGGCCGAGAGCCCAAGGGTCCTTCTGATGTGGCTTCGGCTATTATGGCTGATTCTTTAAAAGACCGTGAGGTAAAGGCCCTGCGTAAAAAATCTAACGTTCCCGGATTGGCCAATTTGGACCCGGAGGTAATGATATCAGGTAGCGTAGTTTATAAAGGAGAAACTTTTCGCGCTGTTACCATGGGTACCTCAGATTTTTTAGCTGAGATATTTGATATATTCCCGGCCGAAGGAACATTTTTTAATGATGAAGACATTAAACAGCGAGCCAGTGTGGCTGTGATTGGGGAAAAAGTTAAACAAGAACTTTTTGGCCCCTCTGATGCTTTGGGAGAAAAAATTAAAATTAAAAATAGAAATTTTCGTGTTATCGGAATTTTACCGCCCAAAGGCCAAATTTCAATGTTTAACGTTGATGAATTAGTAGCCGTACCTTATACCACGGCTCAACGTTATCTTTCCGGTATTGACCATTATCACGCTATTATTGTCCGGGCCGAGAACGAGGAAATAGTCCCCCAGGTTGTTCAAGATATAAAATTGACCTTACGGGAACTTCATGATATTATTAATCCCGACAAAGATGATTTCTATGTAATGAGCCAGGCGGATATGGCCGAGCGGGTTAGCATGATTACCGGGATTTTAACTGCTTTATTGGTTTCAGTGGCGGCAATTTCCCTGATTGTTGGCGGAATTGGTATTATGAATATTATGTTGGTTTCGGTTACCGAACGGAAGCGCGAGATTGGTTTGCGTAAGGCAGTCGGGGCTAGCAATAAAGATATTCTGACTCAATTTCTTTTTGAGGCGGTCATGTTAACCGTAATTGGCGGACTGGTCGGTATAATTTTGGGAGCTGGTTTTTCTTATCTTATTGCTATTATTCTATCTCAAGCGGTGGCCGCTGGTTGGGCTTTCACCTTCCCGGTATCGGCAGCCTTACTTGGCTGCGGAGTATCCATTTTTATTGGTCTGGTTTTCGGTATCTATCCGGCCCGCCAGGCATCGTTAAAGAATCCAATTGAATCATTGCGTTATGAGTAGGAAATATAAAAAATACACAATTTTTTCAAAAAAAATTTCTCCTTTTTTCTTACTTCTTTTTTTAGTTGTTTCTTTTTCCTTTTTTAATTTACCGAACGTAAACGCCGGCCCCAGTCAGGATAATACGCAGGGAACCTGGTTGGATAATTTTTCCGATAATAATTATTTTACTTTGTCGGGTGAAACTTACTATGACACCTATCAAGATGAGATTAGGATTGAAGGTGATAATCCTGAAGTGCTCCGTTTTTTGGGCCAGAACGGCAGTATTCATCGTCAGGGGGTTATCCGGGACCATTATTTATACACCGCTTCCTGCGCCAACGGTTTAATGGTTTATGATTTAACTAATCCAATTGATCCGCAACTAATTGGCCAGTACAATACCCCGGGCTGTTCTTATGATATTGCTCTTTCGGGAGATTACGCTTTTCTGGCTGACGAATATAACTCTGACGTTGGCGTACAGCCGCCTTTGACTAATCAAGGCGGTTTGCAAATAATTGATATTTCCGACCCGACTAATCCGACTTTTGTTTCGTCGGCTGAGACAATGCTCGGGGGTTTTTCATGCGGTTTAACGGTTAATGGAAATTATGTCTACTCTGGTAGTGCCGGGAATACTACCGGCATTGACGTTTTTGATATATCAGATATTGAACAACCGATAAAAATCAAAACTATTGAAACAGATTATCCGTTTCGCTGGCGACTTGGGCCCATATCAGGCGACTATTTATATGCCGGCAGTGACTCAAATGCTACAGGATTGGTAATTTATGATGTCTCTGACCCGGCTAATCCTACTTTAGTTAGTAGTATTGGTGGTTTTAACGGAGCGTATGGTCCTTCAATTGACGGGGATTATGTTTATTTACCACAATTTATGGGCACATTATCTATAGTTGATGTTTCTGATGTTAATAATCCGGTTCTTGACGCTACCATTAATATGCCGTCACCTCGTGGTACTTTTAGAGCTATTGTTTCTGGCGACTATATTTATGTGACTAGTCAGTCTAGCGGTTTACAAATTCTGGACAAAAATACGCGTAATATTATCGGAAGCTATGGTACGCCTGAAGAAGCCTGCGATGTTGATTTATACGGCAATTATGCCTATGTCGCAGATTATAATACTATCCAGATTATTGATGTTAGTGATCCGACCAATCCCCAGTTTATTAAAGCAGTAGAAGATTATCAAGTAGGCAAGGCAGTCAATGGAGTTACTTCTGGAGATTATGCTTATTTAGCGACAGCCAGTAATGGTTTTTCAGTTTATGATATCTCTAACCCTTATGAGCCGGCAATTGTCGGCGGTTTGCGAAATATAACCGCAAACGTAGATACCTGGGGAATTGATTATTATAATAACTATATTTTTCTGGGTAATGGCGCAGATGGTTTAGCCATTATTGATATTTCCGACCTGGCCAACGCTACTACTACGGCCACAGTTGATACACCCGGAACTGGTTATGGAGTGGAGGTGTCAGCTGACGGAAATTATGCTTATCTGGCCGACTGGACATCTGGCGTAGCAGTGATTGATATTTCCGACCCAACCAACGCTACCACAACTGCCACGATTGCTAGTACAAGAAGCTGGAATGTTACTATTTCTAATAATCATCTTTTTATATCCGACGACACAGCTGGATTTAAGATAGCTGATATTTCCGACCCAACCAACCCGGCTATTTTGTCAGCCGTTGATACGGCTGGTAACGCTAAAGATATTGCTGTCTCCGGTAATTATGCTTTTATAGCCGACTATGGTGGGGGATTATTAGTTTATGATATTTCTGATGTTAATAATCCAGCCCCTGTTAAAACGGTTGTTAGTAACCGAATTCGCTCTCTGGTGATTAAGGGAAATTATCTTTATTCGGCCTGTTATGCTAGCCCTCTTTATCGTGTTTATGATATTTCCGACCCAACCAACCCAACCCTGGTCGGATCAGCCGGGACGACCGGTGATGCTGATGGAATCTTTGCTGACAGTAATTATGTTTACTGTGCAGATGGAGACAGTGGTATCGGCGTTTTTGATAAGGGGTTTACTCAAGATGCTGTTGGGTCGGTTATCTCTTCAGCTATTACTCCTTCGGAGATTGGCGCCTGGGACAAACTACTGGTAGGTAATTCTTTAAATGGTTCAATAATTACCTATCAGGTTTTAAATTCTAATGATGATTTAATCCCTGATTCAGTTTTATCAGGGAATGCGGTTGGATTTTCAGCTTCTGGTACAGAAACAACAATTAATCTTTTGAGTTTAAGCGGGGGAAATTATCCAGCGGTTA
>CAZMTM010000059.1:0-5427 GCA_964569175.1 uncultured Gammaproteobacteria bacterium
TGTTCTATGATTCAGTTTTTCAAAATTATTCTTTACGAGCCATTACTTAACATTTTGGTAGTCTTTTATAATTTTATTCCCGGTAAAGATTTGGGTTTAGCTATTATTGCTCTAACCATATTACTTAAATTATTACTTCTACCGCTTTCCCGCCAGGCGCTTAAAGGCCAGAGAGCGCTTCAAGGGCTCCAGCCTAAATTAGCAGAAATTAAAAAGAAGTATGCCGGACAGAAAGACAAACAGGCTCAAGCCACCATGGCTCTTTATAAGGAGAATAAAGTGAATCCGTTTTCTTCCTGTCTGCCTTTGTTGGTCCAATTCCCTATTTTAATTGCTGTTTTTCAGGTTTTCCGAACTGGTTTAGCAGGTAATGCATTGCCGGTTTATTCTTTTATTCATAATCCCGGTACTCTCAATGCTTTAGCTTTCGGTTTTTTAAATTTAGCTAAACCAAACTTATTTTTAGCGCTGTTGACTGGCGTTCTACAGTATTATCAAACCAAAATGTTGTCTACCATACAGCCGTCGAAAAAATTTGTCAAAAAAGACGGTGGGAAAGATGAGTCAATGATGGCTACTATGAATAAACAGATGCGATTTATGATGCCAGTGATGACGGTTATTATTGGTATGACCCTGCCGAGCGGTTTAATGCTTTATTGGTTGGCCAGTCTTTTAATTACTCTTCTGGAGCAGTCAATTATTTTTAAGAGATTAGAAGCAACTAAAAAGTAAGAGAAAATATGCAGCTAGAAAAAATAATTGATTTACCAGTTTATACTGAGAACGGTTATTATTTGGGCCGGGTGATTAAGGTGGAAGTTGATCCTCAAACCGGTCAGGCGACAAACTATGTTGTCAGGAGCAGCAATTTTATTAAAAATTTATTTCGTGGGACACTGGTGATTAGTGAAAGACAGGTGATATCTATTTCTCCCGAGAAAATGGTAGTTGAGGAGGCCTGGAAAAAAATGCACCAACCGGCTCCTGGTTTAGTAAGATAATTATTCTAATCAGAAAAGTTCTAAAAAATTATGTCTCTTATACTCGTTTTGACTAAATCTATATTTTTAGAAAGTCTGCTAAGTATTTTGTATTTTCCTGTCTGGTGGTATACCAGAGGACTCAAAAAAAGAGTTCTAAGTTTTGCTCAGGCAGTTCGAAATTTAGCTTATAATTTGGCCTTGAAGATTATGTTTACCCATATCTTCAAGCCAATGTTTGGTGAAATTTCAATATCCGGTAAAATTATTAGTTTTTTTATGCGCTGTGTTTTACTTACCTGGCGCTTATTTTTGTTTTTCCTAGGAACTATTGGTTTATTAATTTTATTACTTATCTGGGTCGGATTACCAATTGTAGCCGTCTGGCAGATCGTTATTTTATTAAAATAATTAATTATCTAATTGCCCAATAATTTAATAGTTTAATAATTGAGATGTTAAATTGGATTATTTGTCCAACCTGTCAAGGAGAGGGCGTATCTGACAATAGAATATGTCGGACTTGTGTTGGCCGAGGGGCTTACTCGTGGTTTGGCGGATATCTTTTGTTCGTGGGCAGGGTATTGGCCCAAAAGGAAATAATAGCCGACCGGTTTAAAAAAATATTTCGCATTATTCTGTGCCTTTTATTGACTCTTTTCGGTTTATTGGGGTTAGCCTGTTTAGCTCAAATAATTTTGCTGGCACAAGGATTAAATCAATGGAATTATCTTCCCTGGACCAGAGAAACCTTATTGTTAATTTTCTGGATTTCGGTTTTAGCTGACCTGTATTTTTTCTATTATGTTGAACAGACCAGAGAAAAACGGCAAAAGGTTTGGCCAAAATCAGCCAGAACTATTACCCAGCTACCTTCATCCTGGGTAGAAGCGCACCATTTATCAAAAAACGTTAAAATAGATATAATTGATTCATTCTCTCAATCGGCTAAGGTTTTAATGCAAAAGGCTTGGCAATTGGCCCATAGGCTAAAGCATCAAAAAATAGAGTTGATTCATCTTTTTGCCGCTTCTTTGCAGGTTTCTGATGTCAGTTTGGCTATTAATCGTTTGGGTTTAGATTGGAGTAAATTACAGGGCAAAATAACCAGAATTTTAGCTAAAATATCCTCTCAGAAATTGCCGGGAGAGATTTATTACGCATTGGAAACTAAAAAAGCGCTTTTGCAGGCTTATGGCTTAGCCGGCCAGAAAAAACGTTCAGCTCTAGGGCCCTTGGAAATTCTAGAGTCGCTGGTCAGTTTTGAGGGGCCGGCCAAAGAAATCCTTTATGATTTAGAAGTAGGATTAAATGAGATAAAAAATGTTTGCCTCTGGATTGATGTTTATGAAGATTTACGGCATGCCCAACGTCGTTTTGCTGGCCAGGCTCGTCTTAAACCCAAGGGAGCAATTAATCGAGCTTATACAGCTGTGGCTACACCGTATCTTGATGCTTATAGTCAGGATGTAACTCAGCTTGCCAGAAATGGATATCTGGGGTTCTGTATGGACCGAGAGAAGGAAACATCCGAGATATTTAGAATTTTTGAGGGAGGTAGACAGAGCGTAATTTTGGTCGGCCCACCCGGAGTTGGTAAAACTACTATCATTAACGGAATTGCTCGCCAGATGGTGGCCGAAGAAATACCAGAGTTTTTACAGGATAAAAGATTGGTTAGTTTAAGTATTCCCCGTTTAATTGCCGGCGCTTCCCAACCCGGTGAAATAGAAAAAAGAATCCAGATTATTATGAACGAAATTATTAGATCTGGAAATATCGTACTTTTTATTAAAGATATTCATAATATGGTTGGCATCCGGACGACCGAAGGAGAGATGGATGTTTCGGAAATTTTAGCCAGTGTTTTAAAAAACAAGTTATTTTTGGTCTTAGCTACCTCTATCTCAGATGAATATAAACGTCTGATTGAAGGCAAGGCTTTGGCAGAGGTCTTGCAGAAAGTTGATATTAGTGAACCAGATAAAAATACCACCATTCAGATTTTAGAAGCCAAGGCTGCGCCAATTGAAAGTCGGGAACAAGTCTATTTTTCTTATGGCGCTTTAAATAAAACAGTTGATTTATCAACTCGTTATTTACACGAACGTTATCTGCCCGAGAAGGCGATTAATCTTTTAAAAGAAGTGGCGGTACTGGTAAAGAATAAACGGGGACCCCGGACCATTATTCAAGCCGAAGACGTGGCTGAATTAGTGGCTGATAAGACAAACATCCCAGTCAGTAAAATTACGGAGAAAGAAAGCAAAAAACTTTTAAATTTGGAAGAACAAATTCATCAACGATTGATTGACCAGGATGAAGCAGTTAATATGGTGGCGGCCGCTTTGCGACGAGCCAGAACAGAACTCCGGAGCGCCAAGAGACCGATTGTTAATTTGCTCTTTTTGGGTCCAACCGGAGTAGGTAAAACAGAATTGGCTAAGACGGTAGCTGAAGTCTATTTTGGCGATGAGAATAAAATGATTAGACTTGACATGAGCGAATACCAGGAAAAAGCCAGTATTAGTCGTTTACTTGGTGCGCCAGGGGGCGGGAAGGGCGGACAATTAACTGATGCAGTTAGGGAGAATCCTTTTTCTTTATTACTGCTTGATGAGATTGAAAAAGCCCACCCTGACATTTTAAACGTTTTCTTACAGGTAATGGATGACGGTCGTTTGACTGATGCCCGCGGCCGGACGGTTAATTTTACCAATATAATTTTAATTAGTACTTCTAACGCCGGCACAACTTTTATTCAGGATGAGATACAAAAGGGTACGGCCCTGGCCACTATTCACGAATCCTTGATTCGGAAGGAATTAAAATCATATTTTCGGCCGGAGTTTTTAAATCGTTTTGACGGGGTAGTTGTTTTTAAACCACTGGGCCGAGAAGAAATTAAACAAATTACCAAATTAATGTTAAATAAATTAGCTGTTCGTCTTAAAGAAAAGGGAATTACATTGAAACCAACTGATGAAGCTATTGCCGAATTAGCCGAGGCTGGTTTTGACCCCACTTTTGGGGCTCGACCATTACAGAGAGTTATTCAGACGCGAGTTAATGACGCTCTGGCTAAATTTTTGTTAACCGGTAAACTGAGTCGGCGAGATGCGGTCATTTTAGAAAAAGGCGGGGTAGTTAGAGTGGAAAAAGGCAAAAGTATTTAATTCAGGCAGATTGAAAAATTATGTTTTTAGCTCTGGTCGAGGTTAAGCCTCGCCATTTTTTAATTTGACAACAATTTTGTTTTTGCTATACTAAAAATAGTTTTTTAAACTAGGAGGTGATTGAATTGAAGATTTCTCCATCGGTTTATTTTTATTCAGGCGGAAAATTCTCTGGTAGTACTTATGTTATTCGCGGCCGGAAGAAACAAATCATTATTGACCTGGGACGAGGACGGTCTATTAAGAATCTCTGGCGAGCTCTGAAGAAAGATGGTCTAAGTCTTCTTGAGACTGACGAAATCTGGATTACCCATGCTCATCCCGACCACAGTAAAGTAGCATTTTTAGCAAAAAAATTAGGTTGCCGGGTTAGATGTCATCCAAAAAGTGTAGCCATACTTAATACCGATTCGCCCTGGCATGCATTAGTTGCCAAACAGAAAAAAATAGCTGATTGTTGGGCAAATGAGCTTCAGCGTTGGCCGGATATTATCATTATGAGTGTTGGTAGAATGTTTTACGGCGGATGGCGACAAGTAAAAAATTTAAAAACATTTCATGATCGGGAAATAGTAGATTTAGGTGATATTAAAGTAAAAATTTTGTTTTTAGCCGGACACAGTGAAGATAGCGCTAGTTTTTGGGTGATAAGAGAACGGGTTTTTATAACCGGAGACTTAATCCGAACTAACCGAAAATACGGTTTTCCCTGCTTTAATACGTCACAAGCTGATTTCAGTCAGGCGATGAAGTCATTATCTTTTCTCTACTGGACCCGGATTAAAGTCTTAGCGCCCGGCCATGGAACAGTAATGGAGGGTTGGCGACAGATACGAGGGCTGATTCGAACTAATATTAAAACCAGTCAATTGTTCAAAAAGAAAGTGGCCCAATTTTTTTCCGAAAATCAGGATGATTTTACTTCACATAAACTGATACATAAACTGGTAGCCCGTTTTGATTATTTCTGGGCTAATGATATGTTGACCAGAGATAGACTTTTTTTTACCTGGGCCACCCTTCAAGAACTGGAGAGAAAGAATCTAATTTAAAATCCCGGCCTTATTAAAAAAGGCCGGGATTTTCCATTAAGTACTTGACATAATATTCTTAATTTATTATATTAGTATGGTTAATAGTATTATTAATAATATAAAAACCTTCCAAGCTAAGGACCTTATATATGAAAAAAGCAAATCGTTCTTGAGCTATAGTCTCACCAGACATATAATCAGTCGAAATGAACTAATTACCTCGCACCTATTTGT
>CAZMTM010000060.1:0-5347 GCA_964569175.1 uncultured Gammaproteobacteria bacterium
AGATAAGTTAGATAGATTTCAGACCGCCACTTTTGTAAAAGAAGAAAACGACCCACGCGTCTGGCTTAAATTGGACGATTATCGGGTCTGGATGAGAACGCCGACAATCTTTGAAAAAGCCGGGGGTATTTGGAAAAATATTGTTTCTATTTTTAATGTAGCAAAAATCCCCTTACTAAAGTTAGTAAAAGAAGCGGACGACCCAAGTGTTTATTTTATTGCTTCTACTGGATTTAAAAGACATTTACCTGATGCTAGGGCACTTGAGTTTTATGGCCAGTCTTCAGAAATAATTACTCTTGATGATAAAGTTATTGATATTTTACCGGACAATGAGCTTATTCGAGCCAGGGGCGGCACCAAAGTTTATTATCTTGACCAGAAAATAAAAAGATGGATAACCTCACCGGTAGTTCTTGAAAGAATGGGGTTTAGTTTTTCTCAGGTGGTTGAGATAGACCCCCGAGAATTAGATTATTATCCGGAAGGAAACCCTATTTTTAGTTATCCTCAATAGTCTCTATCTTTCCTGTTTTGAATATCAAAGTGAGGTAAATCCTCATTTTTTCTTTTTTCTTTTTTTGATTTGACAGAATTTCTAATTTCTGCTATAATTCAAATAACTATAGAGAATGAACTCTATGGTTGTTTAAAAAGGAGATTAAGAATGAAGCAGAAACCCGCAGAAGAAATGTATTATGGAGTTAAAGTAGCAGTCAATCCCACTACCGAGCCTCTTCGTCCAGAGGAATGTCTCTGTCTGAATTGTGCTAAGTTAAAGCCTGGAGAAAAGAGTAATTGTCCATTCGCCCAGTCTCTTTATGAGATTTGCGTAGCGGGAAATATAGCCCTGATGGTTACTCGTTGTCTCGCTTGGAAACCAAAGAAATAGACTGTTTTAAATTTAAATAAAAAAGCGAGGATTAATCTCGCTTTTTATTATTCAATTTATTGTTTAATCGTTAGAAACTGCTATAATAAAACAGTTAACTAATTTACTAACTAAAAGCTTATGTTTTCTATTTTACGCATCACTTTGATTATTTTGGTTTCTTTTGCCCTGGCGGTTTTTTTGCCGGTTCTACCAGGCGAATTTAATTCCCACCTTATTAGTACGGTTGCCCTGGTGGTGCTTTACGGTTTATTTATCGGCTTTTTTATTAATTCGGCCAGAGAAAGATGGGGTAAACTTAGCTCAAACATTGCTTCTGAACTTTCTCGGGCCAGACGGGTACATCATATTGTTAACGAACTAAGCTTAATTGATACCGAACGCAGCAATAAGGTCAAAACAGCCATCGTAAATTATTTAGCAAAATTCAAAGAAATTGATTTTAACGATTATGAAAAAACAAATTTTCTTTTTCGTAAAGTAACCAAGCCCGTTTATTCTTTTGCTAAAATTGAACATCCCCATGAGATTGCCTTGTACAAAGAATTACTGACTTCTCTACGCGACTGGGCGCTTTTCAGGCAATTTATTGCTTCTGGTTTAAAGCATCAGTTGTCAAGAATTGGCTGGTTAATCCTCAGTATTTCCGCTGTCTTGCCGACAGGAGCGCTGTTTCTGACTCGCTTAATCTCTTTACCTTCAAAATTGGTGGCTGGCGGATCTGTCGTAATGGTTTTCTTAGCCCTAGAGCTTCTTTATGAAACTGAAAAAATATCTGGTTCCGAGAGAAATAGTTTTACCAAGCATTATATCAAGAATATTGAGCGGTTGGAAGAAAAATAATCTATGGCAATCTCTTCAATAATTAACTAAAAAGGGAACATAATCTTATGGGAAAGATTTCTAAAAAACAAATACAAGAACTTTTAAAGAAAGCAGAAAAGCCGTCTAAAGACGCTATGGAGTTGCACCCTTTTTATCAGGGTAAACTTCAGGTTATTCCTAAATGCTGTATCAGGAGTTCTAAAGATTTTGCTGTCTGGTATACGCCCGGAGTAGCTGCGGTCTGTAGGGATATTCAAAAACATCCGGAAAAGGTTTTTGAGCATACTAACAAAGCAAATTTTGTAGCGATAGTATCTGACGGAACTAGGGTTTTAGGTTTGGGTGATATTGGTCCGGAAGCTGGACTACCGGTAATGGAAGGTAAAGCTATCTTGTTTAAATATCTGGGCGGGGTTGATGCTTTCCCAATTTGTCTTGACACTAAAGACCCGGACGAGTTGATTAAGACTGTCTTGATGCTTCAGCCGACCTTTGGCGGAATCAATTTAGAAGATATCGCCCAACCGAAATGTTTCTATATCCTTGATACATTAAGAAAAAAGGCTCGTATACCAGTCTGGCATGATGACCAGCAAGGAACAGCGGCCGTTATTCTTGCCGGTTTAATTAATGCTCTAAAGGTAGTCGATAAAGAGATGGGCAGCGCAAAAGTGGCTATGATTGGAGCCGGAGCGGCTAATATAGCTATTTCCAGAATTATCATCGCGGCTGGTATTAATCCGGCCAATATTATTATGGTTGACAGCAAAGGAACGCTGCATTCCGGCCGAACAGAATTGCGCGAAAGATTTTTGCAAAAATGGCACCTCTGTCAGACGACAAATCTGGAGAATAGAAAAGGTGGCATTCCTGAAGCAATGCGAGGAGCTGACGTGGTAATTGCTCTTTCTAAACCCGGACCCGATACCATAAAGGCAGAGTGGATTAAAACAATGGCCAAGGATGCGATTATCTTTACCTGCGCTAATCCGGTACCGGAAATCTGGCCCTGGGCGGCCAAAGAGGCAGGCGCTAAAATTGTTGCTCCCGGCCGGTCTGATTTCCCAAATCAGGTTAATAATTCGTTGGGTTTTCCGGGAATATTTCGTGGCGCGCTTGATGTAAGAGCTAAAACCATTACTGATGAGATGTGTATTGCCGCTTCTTATGCTTTAGCTGAATACGCCGAGAATAAAGGTTTATCCAAAGATTCTATCGTACCAACCATGGATGACTGGGATGTCTTTGTACAGGAAGCCGTAGCTGTGGGTATGAAAGCTATTGAACAGGGTGTGGCTCAGCTCAGAATGAGTCGTGAAGAATTGTTAGCCAAGGTTACCGCCACAATTAAGGCGGCTAGAGGGGAAATACGCTGTTTGATGGAACAGGGTTTTATTAAAATGCCGGAATAATCCTAAATTAATTCAAAAAAGCGGGGCAGAACCTCGCTTTTTAGGTTGACAGAAACAAAAAATTTGATATAGTTTAGATAAATCTATTTGAGGTCAAATTTAACTTATTTGAGTTATTAAATCAAGATATGGGAATAGTAGAAAAAGAACCCAATAGCCCCGAATCTCTGGAGATTAAATCTCTGGAGGACAAATTGCAAGTTAAAATGGATAAATTGGAGATTGATCAGACCAGACAGAAATCATTAAGGCACTATTTAGACTGGATTAAAAAAGCTGACAAGGATACTTATAAACACTCCTTGAGAGTTGGTTTATTAGGAGCCAGGGCAGCCAAAGTATTAGACCTAGACCCCAATCCTTTATTTTATGCAGGATTGCTCCACGATTTGGGTAAAGTTTTAATTGACCCAAAAGTGGTAAAGAAGCAAGGAAAATTCAGCGAGAAGGATATGGAAGAAATGAAAAAGCATCCTCTTTACGGTTATTATTTATTAAGGCAAGACCATAATTTTTCGGCCCAGATTTTACTGCGTCATCATCGATTTGGCCCGAAAGAATATCCGAAAAATTTACCGGAGCCGAAAGTGAGTTATAATAAAGAAACCGAAAAATTAATTGAAAAATATGCCAAGATTTTGTCAATTATTGATTTCTATGACGCGGCTTCTACCAGAATTGACCGGACTGATGATGCCAAAGGAAAAATAACCAGAGCTGGGATTTATCAAATGTTAGCCGAGAATTATCCAGATGATAGAGTAATAGTTGATAAATTGTACAAATATAATATTTTTGGATAAATAGAACATTGACAAAAATACAACATATGCTACTCTGACAAAGCATCAAAAGAATTGTTCTTTGTTAACAGAATTTTTTAGAGGAGGTGATTAATTTGAGGAATTGGCAGGGTGTTACTATCTGGATTCTGATAATAATGCTGTTCGCTACCTGGGTTGGCGGAGTCTTTGTCGGCAAGTGGTATGTGGATAAACAACATGACCACGCCATTAAATGGAGTGACACAAAAGATAAGAATACTAAGAGTGTTGTTAAATATGACCTGGACGACCAAGCAGCCCGTATTGATAGTCTTTATGAGGTGATTAACGGTTTAGAAGCTTCAATAGCCCGTCTTCAGTCTTCGCTATCAAAGGTTCATTCTTTAATAGTCAAACTTCAGGACAAGCAAAAAGAAACGGATGGGGAAATCATTGAACTTAAGACAAAGATAAAACAAGCTTTTTGGGCTTTATGGGAAATTGTGAATAAAATTGCCTATGAATCAGGGAGAACTGATAACTTAATCAAGGCAGTTCAGGGCCATGGGGCCAAAACGCAGAGATTCTTTATATTCTGGAAAAGGTTTCATGATAAAAACCTGAAAGACCTGGAATTTGAAAAATTTGATGAGTAGTCATATAATCAAGAGGGGTAATAATTACCCCTCTTTTCTTTTTATGAGGAAAAGGTAAAATTAGAACATTATGCGGCTATATCAGAGATTCAAGGAGTTTATCGGCGTTTTCCACCCAAAACGACCTGCTCATGGTTTTGGGCCAGCTTTTAAATTTACCTTATTGCGGTCTCAGCAAAGGGCTTATGGCCGTCTTAAATTTATGAACAGACCGGTAAAACCGGAAAATCTTAGATTATCCCGTTTTTTATTAGCTTTTACTATTGCTACACCAATTGTTTTGCTGACGGTACTCATTTGTGGGATGGTGGTAGCCAGTCGGTCTGTTGAACCTGCTTCTGGGGAGATATCAAGAATGAATATTAGAGGAGAGCCGAAATTTCATCTTAAAGAACATTTGATAGAACCGGGTGAAACATTTTCCAAATTAACAGTTGATCTGGGATTAAATGCCGCTCAGACAGCGGAGATTATTCAAATATCTGAAGATGTTTATGATTTAGCTAAAATAAGGGCCGGTAATGTAATCCGGGCTTTTTTTGATTTAGATACCAACCAATTTCAAAAATTGGAATACGAGATTAATGAGGACAATATTTTAATTGTTGAAAAGACGAATGAGGGATTGGCGGCTAAAAAGATTGAGATTGAATATGAGATAGAGCTAACCAGCGTTTTCGGAATAATTGAAGATTCTCTTTATCAATCAGCCAAAGCATCAGGCCTATCAGATAAAACAATTATTGAGTTAGCGGATATATTTGCCTGGGACATTGATTTTGGTTTTGATGTTAGGGT
>CAZMTM010000061.1:0-5309 GCA_964569175.1 uncultured Gammaproteobacteria bacterium
TACCAAAAACATTGGTTCGTTTATTCAATCCTCAGTTCGGCAAACAGATTGCCTGTCAATTTACTGACCGTCAAGGAAGATATGGATTTCTAGTCGGTCCGGAAGAATATTATCTCACTGCCGAAAAACCAGGTTATTTACTCCCGGAAAAGAAGATTATTATCCATGGGGGAAAGGAAAGATTGGTCAAAAAAGATTTGGGAATGATTAAAGAGGGTTAGTAAAAATTTTAATCAAAAATATTTTGTCACAAAGATACATGAGTTATGTTATTTGTCATTATCATGAAATAGGGTTAAAAGGAAAAAATAGAAAATTTTTTGAAGAAAAGTTAGTAGAGAATATAAAGCGGGTTTTGAATCCGTCTTATTTTAAATTTGTCAGGCGGATTTCTGGCCGGATATTGGTTGAGTTAACTATTAAAGGAGCCAGAGAGGAAGAGGAGATTAGTTCGGTTTTGAAAAATATTTTTGGCATAGCTTATTTTGCTTTTGCCGTCAGCGTTGAACAAAAGATTGAAGCCATTCAGAAAAAAGCTCTTGAGATTTTAAAAGAGCAAAAATTTGAGAGTTTTCGTATTTCTGCCCGGAGATCAAAAAAGGAATTTTTTTTAATTTCCCAACAGATAAACGAAAGAATAGGGGAGTTGATTGTTAGAGAGTTAAAAAAGAAAGTTGATTTAGAGAATCCAGAGCTTACTTGTTTTATTGAAATAGTAGAAAAATTTGCTTTTTTGTATTTAGAAAAAATAAAAGGTCCCGGTGGATTACCAGTCGGGGTGAGTGGCAGGGCAGTAGCCCTGCTTTCGGGCGGTATTGATTCGCCAGTAGCTGCTTTTTATACTATGAAGCGGGGGGTAAAAGTAATTTTTGTTCATTTCCACAGTCATCCCTATACTACTCAGGCTTCAATTAAAAAGGTGGAAGAAATGATTAAGCTTTTAAATAAATTTCAATTTCATTCAAGACTATACTTGGTTCCTTTCGCCGATATCCAGAAAGAAATCCTACTTAAGACCCCGGCCAAATTAAGAGTAATCCTGTACCGGAGAATGATGCTGAAGATAGCTCAGGAGATTGCCGGGGAAGAAAGAGCCTTAGCTCTAGTTACCGGAGAAAGCATTGGTCAGGTAGCCTCTCAAACACTGGGGAATATAAAGGTTATTGAGGAAGTGGTAGATTCACCAGTTTTCAGGCCGTTGATAGGGCAGGACAAGGAAGAGATAATAAGAAAGGCCAGAGAGATTGGTACGTTTGAAATTTCAATTTTACCTGACCAGGATTGCTGTAGCCGATTTTTGCCCCGACATCCAGAGACAAATGCCAAATCAGAAGAGGTAGCCAGGGCGGAGAGAGAATTAAATATTGAGAAATTAATTAAACAAGCGATTAAAAATACTTCCCCACAGGAAATTTAGAAATTTAAGCATAAATTGGAGTAATTCAGTGAATCGGAGTTTTGAGCTCCGATTTTAAAATTATCGAGATAAAGTTTTAGCTCCAAATTATGTTAAGCTGGGGCTTTTCTTTTTTAAAAAATTTGTTAAGATTAAAACATTGTAAACAATATATAAGTTTGATTCCAGAATCAAACTCATATATAATTGCCATTGAAGGGATTATATGATATAATTGAGTCAACAGAGAATAGATAGTTAATCTATTAATTAACCATTAATTTATGGCTATTGAAATAAAAAGAAAACCAAACGAATCTTTAAGCGTTTTTTTGAGAAGATTCAGCGAGAGAGTAAAGCGGAGCGGGATTATTAATCAATATAAAAGAGCTAGATTCCATCTCAAGCCGGAAAGCAGGCGGCTAAGAAAACGGGCGGCTTTGCGGCGGAATAAGGATCGGGAGAAAATGGGATATTTAAGGAAAATTGGTAAAATAAAATAATTCGCCAATATGTTATTAGAAAAAATTGCCAAAGATTTTAAAGAGGCCTTAAGTAAAAAACAAACCGAACGTTTGGCTGTTTTGCGGATGTTGAAGGCGGCCCTACATAATAAGGAGATTGAGCTAAAACCAAAAAAAGAAGATATAACCGATGAAATAGTGGTTGAAGTAATTCAGAGAGAGGTTAAAAAGCGAAAAGAGGCAATTGAACTTTTTGAAAAGGGCGAGCGAATCGATTTAGCAGAGAAAGAAAAACGAGAATTGAAAATACTTTCTCCGTATCTACCGGAACAATTGTCAGACGATAAAATAAAGGAAGTGGTTTTATCGGCAATCAAAAAAATTGGTGCTGGTGGCCCGGCTGATTTTGGTAAAATAATGGGCATGGTTATGAAAGAAATTAAAGGACAGTCCGATGGCAATAAAGTTAGTTCGATAGTTAAAGAAGAACTAAATAAATTAACAATTTAATAATTAGACAATAATGTTTAGAAACAAAAAAAAGATTATTTATAGTGTAGTCCTGGTTTTTGTTATTTTGCTATCCGGTTATTTGGTTAGATTGGCTCCGGCTCAAGCCCAGATAAGCGTTAACGAGGGAATGGTTGAATTTGCCAATGCGGCTGGTTATGCAGAGGTTAGCTTGCCAGAAGCAATTGGCCGAATTGTTAAAATTGCTTTGAGTGTTCTGGGACTAATTGCCGTTGTTATTATTATAATTGGCGGTTTTATCTGGATGACTTCAGGCGGAGTGCCTGACAAAATTACTAAAGCAAAAAGAATAATGATGGCAGGCGTGATAGGTCTGTTGATTATTGTTTTTGCTTACGCTATTGCCAGCTTTATAATGAGCCGATTAGGTGACCTTTTTGGTCCAGGCGGCGGAGGCGGCGGAGGATGTACACCTGGTTTATGCTGTGCCGAAGGTCGCCGTTGTGATTTAGACAGTAACTGTACTATTCCGGACGCCAGCTGTCGTCTACCGGTTGATGCTTTTCAAATTAAAAAAATTGAAACTACCCATGGCGGATTATTACAAAATTATCATCAAGACGTATATCTTTGTTCAGCTGTCCAGCCAATATTTAATCATTCGGTTAATGGAGCTAAAATACAGGAGTTAGCCGGGGCTAATGAATTGCGCATTGAAACAGGAGAAATACCGGTAGATGGTGTCTGGCAGACCAGAAATAATGCGATTATTTTCAAGCATCCCGGACTTTTTTCCAAAAATACCGGCTACCAGGCCTATTTTCCAAAAACTATTTTAGATACTAGTGGAGAATTACTTAAAAAATGTAGGGCTTCTGGCGGATGTGTTGAGGCCGGAGCTTATTTTATCTGGAATTTTACTACCGGTGAGACAGTTGACGATATTTCCCCTGAAATTATTTCTACTTATCCTATTTTTGACCAGACCAATCCAAATTATCCGGATAGAAATGTTTCCCGCAAACCACGGCTTGAAGTTAGTTTCTCTGAAGCCATAGATGTAACCACGGTTATGGATGAAGGTGCTTACCCGGTCCCGGACAATATCTGGTTGGCCGAGCTTGATGGACCGGGCGGAACAATTATTGAAACTTTGTCTCACGAGGTCTGGGAAGTTGATATGGGAGGCAATGGGTTCAGGTTAAATTTGAGAAACCCAAATTTATTAAAAGCGTTTACCTGGTACCATGTTTATGTTGGCAATATTGAAGACCTCTGTTTAAATGTTATGGACGAGCCGGTTGAGTGGGAATTTCAGACTAATGACCAGGCGCCTGGAGTTAACTCGTGGTATCCGACCGGTGATAAAGTTTGCCCGGATACTGATATTAGCATAGTTTTTGATACCCAGATGTTTGATAATAAGGTGAAGTTCGAGATGAGCGGCGGAGAAGATAGTTTTATGGCTGAAATGCGACCGAGCGAAATTGGTGAGCCTCCTTATGAAATAGATGGAATCGGCGGTGTTTTTAAAGTAGGCGACCCGGGTGACCCAATTAATAATCATTTCCGAGTATTTACTTTTACGCCGTATAGTAATTTAAAAATCAAAACAGATTATCAGGTAAAAATTAATACTGATTTAATTATTGACCAGCAAGGTACTTTATTGTCCCATCAGTGGAATTTTACGGTTGCCGCGCCGGAAACTTGTTTTTGTTCTCCATGGATTTCTCATCTAAATCCTGACCAAGGGCCGAAGGGAGAGTGTGTTACTATTCATGGACGATGTTTCAAGGGGACTGATTATCAGCCGGCCGAACCAATTAAAGTAGAGTTTATTTTACCTCCCACACCTCCTCTTCAGGCCGAGATTGGCGGTTATGACAAAAATTATATTACTACAGCCGTACCTTTAGCTTATTCATTGGGTGACCGACCGAAAATTAAAGTAACAATTGAATATCAGATAGAAGAAGAATTAGCCAGTAATCAGGTGGAATTTTACGTTAACAGTAGTCAAGAAACGACTGGCCCTTGCCTTTGGTCAGTTAATCCAGCTTCAGGTTATCCCGAAGAGACAAAAGTACAATTAACCGGCATTAGATTTGATGATGGGGCTGGGGATCCTCAAGTAAAATTTTATAGTGGAAAAATAGCCTTTTATGGAAATTGGGATGATAGAAAAATAGAAAATGTTGTCGTACCCTTAGGCGCTGAAGATGGTAACGCGGTGGTGATTAATACTAACGGCACCAGTAATGGTCTGCCGTTTGACGTACTTCAGCATCAGGGCAGTCCGGGAGATGTTTGTCAGGAAGAAACCTATTGTCCTGATAACCCACCTTATAGTTGTCAAGAACCGGTTTATTCTTGTTTGTATGAAGTTGAAGATACCTGCCGCTGTTGCTGTGTTCCAGCGCCGGATTCTTGTTTAGCGCCGCTTGAATGTATGGTTAATCAAGGAGATTGTGCTGGTTCTGAGCGCGGTCTTTGCTGCGGCTGTCAAAATGATGAACAGTGCGGCAGTAGTTTGGGCTGCGGTATTTTAGACCCCAACCGATGCTGTTACACCCGGCCAGAAGTTATTGAGTATAATCCAATCGGGATTGATGTTTGTGTTAATACAGCAGTAAAAGTTAGATTTGATACAATAATGGACCGCGGTTCTTTTAATAAAAATAATATTAAAATAGAAATATTAAGGCAGGGAGAAATAGGGAAAATAGAAGAAATAAACTTTATATTAATAATTGATGATGACAACAAAGGATTTAAACTTTTTCCCAGAGGCTGTCTTTTGGCACCACATCAGGAGCATCAGGTTAGTTTAATCGGCGGGCTTGATGGGGCTGGTATTCGTTCTGACCAGGGTGTTTCAATGGATAATTATAGCTGGACATTTGTCACCGGCGATAAAGATAATTTTTGTCAGGTGGATTATATTGAGGTGGACCCGGCCAGCGCTACTGTCTATT
>CAZMTM010000062.1:0-5279 GCA_964569175.1 uncultured Gammaproteobacteria bacterium
TCTCCGATAGCGGCCGGATCTGCCTTAAAAACACTTAGCGAATTAAAAAAACAACCCCTGGCAAGAAAATGGGCTGTTCTGGGAGATATGTTAGAATTGGGTGAAGTCAGCCGAGAGGAACATCTGGCTTTGGGTAGAAGAGTGGTTGAAGCAGGTGTTGATTATTTGGTAACTGTTGGTCCAGAAGCTGAGACAATTACTGAATCAGCCAGGCGAAAAGGTTTGGATAAGAATAAAATAGAGAGTTACCCGGATGCAGTTGCAGCTGGCGAGGCCTTACGTCAGCAGATTCAAGAAGGAGATATTATTTTAGTTAAAGGCTCAAGATATGTTCACTTAGAAGAGGTGGTAAAAAAAATAATGGTTAGGCCGGATCGAGCCAATAATTTATTGATTAGTTAATGTTTAGTTTTTTTACCAAATAGGTTTTTTTAAGATGGTAACCTAATTTTCGATAATACTCATGTGTGCCAATGCCGGAAATAACGGCAATTTTTTTATATCCGCTGTTTTTGCTTATATTCTCAGCTTGGCGGATTAATTTTTTACCCAGGCCTAAATGTTGAGTGGCTTTTGATTTTTTACCAATGGAAACCAATTGGCCGTAAGTATGAACCTCACGAATAATAGACATAGGTATGGTTCCCCATATAGGATGAGGAAGAAGTCTTAATCGTAAAAAAGCGGCTAATTTATCTTGTTTAGTATTTTTATAAGAGAGGAAGACTTCTTTTCCCCCGGAAGCTTGATAATTTCGGCGAATTAACTTTAAACTTTTAATTTTAATCTGCCAGCTGGCGGATTTTATTTCACGACAACGAATACAGCAGCACTTAAGCCCCTGTCTTTTCATTTCTTTCTGAACTATTTCGCGCAAATTAGAAATTTTACTGCCGCCCTTAATTTGCCAGGCAGGAATATCCCGGATAACCCGATTAATTCGTACATAGGGTGGAACCACTGATTTCATTTTAATCAGTAGCTTGACTAACTGTTTATCAGAGTAGGGTTGATATTTTCCTTTTTTCCAGAGTTTGTAAAGCGGAGCGCCTTTGGTAACCACACAGGGATAAATTTTCAGCATATCGGGTTGAAAATTCTGGTCAGAAAATAATTTTTTGAACAAAGTCAGGTCTTTCCTGGGCGAAGAACCAGGTAGTCCGGGCATAATGTGATAGCAAATTTTAAAACCAGCATTCTTAAGGAGTGTGGTAGCTTTAATTATTTCTTTGACACCATGACCGCGTTTATTTTTCTCTAAAATCTTGTTATCAATTATCTGGATGCCAATTTCTACGCGCGTACAACCCAGACGGCGCATTCTTAAGATTTCGGCTGGCGTGATATAGTCGGGACGGGTTTCTAAAGTGAGTCCGACAATTCGATGTTTGGCTTTTTCATTCTTTTTCTGCGCTAGAGACAGGTTTTTACTGTTAGTACTATTAGCTCCGTCAAAACATTTTTTGATAAACCAGGTTTGATATTGTTCGGGTAAATAACTCCATGTGCCGCCGATAACGATCAATTCAATTTTGTCAGCCGGATGACCGATTTTTTCTAAGGCAGCAATTCTTTTTTTGACTTGCTGAAAAGGGTTATATTTAAGCAATTTGGCTCGTTCAACGGCTGGTTCGCCGGATAAATAACTTTTGGGGATGCCTTTCTCAATCGGGCAATAAAGGCATTGTCCCGGGCAGGGCCAGGGTTTGGTTAGCACGGCTACTACCGCTACTCCGGAAAGGCTGCGCACCGGTCTTTTTCTAAGATGTTTTTCAAAATAGGGATGAATTTTTATTTTTTTTGTTTTTCGCATTTTTTTGTAAATATTGAGAAGGTCAACATTGCCGGGCAGAGGGATGAATAACTGAGCGGCCAATTTTTGTTTTAATTTCAAAAAATTCTCGCTGGAGTAAATTCGTTTTTGAGCGAGTTTTTTTACTAAAAATTTAATTTTTTGTTTCTCGGTCATTTGGTTAATTATATATTTTTTAACAAATTTGTAAATGTAAAGAAAAATCCTGGATTTTTTATAAAACCAGGATTTTTAAGCTCTGCCAAGCGCTTTAGCCAAGACAAAAGCCATTAAAATTTTTTCTCTGCCAGAAATATCACTGGGTAGTAAATCGTCTATTGCTTCGGTCAATTTTTTAGGTTTGAGTATTTTATGTTCTTTCAAAAATTGCCTGGCTCTTTTTTTTAATTTTTGGCAATTTTTTAGATTCAGAGATAAAATCTGGAGGATTTTTTGTTCGTTTTTAATAATTGGAGCTCCATGACCCGGGAGCAGTGTTTCTATTTTCCCTGACCGGGCTAAACGTTGGTATTTCTTAATAGTCGATATAGCGTGGTTAAAATTAGCCGAGAAAGTATTAAAACAGGGAATACCCATTTTTTTATCGGTGTATAGCAGGTCACCGCTGATTAGGGCCTTTTCTTTGGGTATCAAATAAGCAATCCCGTCTTCTGTATGACCGGGGGAAAATATAGTTTTAACCCGGCAGTTGGTCAGGTCTATTGATTCGCCGTCTTTCAAAACCCGAACTCGTTTTCTTTCCACCGAGGGATACCATTTACCAAAGTATATTTGGAGGCCGAATCTCATTAAAAATTCTGGTATTTTGTAGACTTGCTCCGCCCAGATAGTAGCTACTTGTTTTTCTTTTTCCAAAAAAGTTTTCCATGGCGCCATGGCGCAAAGTATTTCTACTCCAGCCGGATGACACCTTACCATACAGTTTGGCTTTTTTTTGGTTAGATTGGACATATATGCATGGTCGGGATGTACATGAGTAATTGCGCTTATTAAGAGGTTGCTAATCTTTAAACCGTCTTTTCTCATTACTTTTTTTAGTCTCTTGTAGCCCCATCCTCTTCCTAAATCAATAAGCAATAATTTTTTATCTCCGCGGATGATGTAGCTATTGCAGGAAGAACCTCGGCTGGGATAATAATAGATAAATTGACAACCGGGAAGTTTCAAGTTAATCACCTCCTTGATGTGAAGAGCTAATTAGTTTTATTATAACATACTCAAGAATAATGTCCAGTCTTCAATTGATATTTTACTTAGAAATGGTAAAATGAAATGTAAATATGAAAACAGAGGCGGCTCAAAAAATCTTAGAAAAAACTAAACAAAATTACGAAGAATTGGCTGAGGAATTTTCGCATACCCGGGTTTATTACTGGCCTGAGATGGAATCGTTGATGGAATATGTTAAGGGGGGTTCTCGGGTTCTGGATCTGGGTTGCGGCAATGGACGGTTGGTTGATTTGTTTAAAAATAGAAAGATTGAATATACAGGACTTGATAATTGTCAAAAATTGATTACTATTGCCCGCCAGAAACATCCGGGAGTAAAATTTTTAATTGGCGATGCTCTGGAGATACCTCTTAAAGATGAAAGCTTTGATGTTATTTTTTCCATTGCTTTATTGCATCATATCCCTTCTAATAATTTTCGCTTAAAGATTTTAAAAAATTGTGAGCGCTTGCTTAAACCGGGCGGTTTTTTAATTTTGACTGTCTGGAATTTCTGGCAGCCAAAATTACTTTTTAGATATAAAATCTGGCCAATAATCTTTGGCTGGCGGCCCAGAGGTTTGGAAGGGAGAGATGTTTTTATACCCTGGAAATTACCGTCGGGTCCTATCCAGCGTTATTATCATGTTTTTACCCCGCCAGAGATTAGAAGATTGGTCCAGCAAGCTGGTTTTTCAATTATTGATAGCTATTTTGCGCGAAAAAGCGAAAGAGCCAGCTTTTTTAATGGATTTAACCTGACCGTGGTTGCCAAGAAGACATAAAATGTTAATCTAAAGATATGATTAATATAGTTGAATCAATATGATTAATAAGAAGAAAAAATTTGATATAGAGCCAGTATCTGAGAAGAAAACTGAGGGGAAATTTTTGGGTCAGCTCAAAAAAGAAATTTTTATTCTTAAAGAAAAATACCAGAATCCATCGGAATTTGATAAAAAATATGCTGAATTGCGCGAGAATTTAATTAAAGAACGCCCGGAACAAGTCGTTACTATTGAAGCCTTATTTACTTTGAAGGATTTGGTAGAGGCCGAGGCAGAGTTAAATGCTTCGCGGCGAAAGAAAGAAAGAATTAAGCCGGAGAAATTTAAACAGCTCATGCGTGACTTAACCGAGTGGCAGTTTACCACTACCCACCTTTTAATTCATGCTGGTCATAATCGAAAGTTTGTTCAGAATTTTTGGTCAGAATGCGGCCAATTATACAAGTTATTTTGCGGAGGTGAAATTCGGGGACGTAGAAAGGGTATTATTGGCCAGGTTGGAGTTTATCGGTTGATGGAATATCTAAGACTAAAACCAAAACTGTCTCATCCAGACGAAGATGCCTTTGAAAAAACTGATTTGTGGGTTTCTTATCCACAATCCGACGAAGCAATATCTGTACAGACTAAATATACGGTTCGAACCAAAAAACCGATTTTAATGTCAACCGACGAAATCAGTTATCCGAGCATTTTACATTACGAAAAGAAAAAAAATATTTATATTTCTCATCAAGATATGCGCGAGATGATGTGTCTCAGAGAGAAATGTCAGAGTAAAGCCAAACGAGACGGTAAAAATGTAATTGGCCTTTATCTGGTTTGTCCGGAAGGTAGTTTTGATTCATTAACCGGCGAACCAACCAAAGAATTTTTAACTCAAATTAAACCGGAGATTAAAAAATATTTTGAAACAGATAAAGATAAATAAAGATAAATAAAGATAAATAAAAAAATGGCGGTAAACCCTAAAATTTTTCGCGCTTATGATATTCGGGGAGTTTATCCCGACGAGATCAATGAAGAAGCGGCTGAGCAAATCGGTCGTGCTTTTGTTCAATTCCTAAGTTCAGAATTTAAAATTCAGAGCTCGGAACTCCGAATTGTTATTGGTCAAGATTGCCGTACGGCCAGTCCAAAACTTTTTAAATCATTCAGTCAGACAGTTGTTGAGCAGGGCGCAGAGGTAGTTGATATTGGTCTGGTGTCCACCGATACTCTTTATTTTGCTTTAAATTATCTTGATATGGATGGAGCGATAATGATTACCGCTTCTCATAATCCGCCGGAATATGGGGGGATTAAAATGGTGGCTCGCGGACCAAGATTTATTTGCGGTGATTGGGGCATTCCTCAGATTAAGGAGATGGTTTTGAGCGGACAAATGATGGGAAAGAAACGAGGAGGGGTAGAGGAAATTAAAGCAAAAGGTAAAATTGTTAAAAAAGATATTATTCCTGATTATTTAA
>CAZMTM010000063.1:0-5235 GCA_964569175.1 uncultured Gammaproteobacteria bacterium
CTTTGTGCCTTTGGCATTTTTCTTTTTTTAATGTAGTTTTTAATTTAACGTATGCCATCTTTTCTAACACCAGGGGGGCGGTTAAAAGTTGAAAAACAACTAAAAAAACTTGAGGAAGAAATGCGGCCGCAAATTGCCGAAAGAATTCGAGCTGCTAAAGAAATGGGCGATTTGAGTGAGAATACAGAATATACTAGCGCTAAAGATGAACAATCTCTAGTAGAAGAAAAAATAGCAAGATTGAGAAATCTCTTAAGAAGCGCCGAGATTATAGATAACCACCAAAAAGGTGGGAATGTTAGTATTGGCTCAACCGTTAAACTTAAAACCAAACACGGCATAAAAAAATACACTATTGTTGGTAAAGAAGAGACCGATCCCACCAATGGCTTTATCTCTCACGAGTCGCCGCTGGGTCAGGCACTTATGGATAAATGTAAGGGTGAAGAGGTTACTATTCGAACGCCTAGTGGTCCTGAAGTGATTTTTATTATTGCCAGCGTTGATTAGATATAACAGGTTGATAATTTTTTTGTCTTTATAAGCGCAGGGTACGGCCTCTCTAGAAAGAGGTCATTTTTATTTAGTTCTATTGTTTAATCTTGTTAAAATGTTATAATATTATAATACTGTAAGATTAAAATAACATGGTAAAAGTTTATGGTTACTAATGAAGAACAAGCCAGACTTAAAAAGTTGGCCCAAATCAAAAATAGCAAGATTGAGCCTTACCCAGCCAGGTGTCAGCGTTCGCATACCTGTCAACAGGTGATTGTTGATTTTAAGAAGTTGGTGAGAGAAAAGAGCAAAATAAGTCTGGTCGGCCGACTGGTTTTAGTCAGGCTGCACGGCAAGGCCTGTTTTGCCCATTTAGAGGATGGTACTGGCCGGTTTCAGATTTACCTGAAACAGGATAATCTTGGTGAAGAGTTGTATCAATTTTTTGTGAAGAATATTGATGTGGGAGATTTTATTGAAATTCAGGGCAGTCTTTTTGTTACCAAAAGGGGCGAAAAAACTTTGGCGGGAACAAACTGGCGGTTACTGGCTAAAGCTCTTTCACCTTTACCGGAAAAATGGCACGGTTTGGCTGATATAGAAACTCGTTTTCGGCAGCGTTATCTTGACTTAATTGCTAATAAGGAAGTGCGGGATATCTTTATCAAACGCAGCAAGATTATAAAATTAATTAAGGAATTTTTTGACAAGCGAGGATTTCTTGAGGTGGACACGCCGATTTTACAACCGATGCACGGCGGAGCAGCTGCCCGACCTTTTATGACCCATCATCACGCTTTAGACCTTAATCTATATTTGAGAATTGCGCCCGAGCTTTATCTAAAGCGTCTAATTATTGGCGGATTTGAAAAGGTCTACGAAGTGGCCCGCTGTTTTCGCAATGAAGGTATTGACTGGGCCCATAACCCGGAATTTACTCAGATTGAATTTTATCAGGCTTATGCTGACTACAATGATTTGATGAAATTGACTGAAGAATTGTTTCAGTTTTTGTTTAAAAGTTTGATTGGTAAATTAACTATTGATTATCAGGGGCAAAAGCTTAATTTTAAACCTCCTTATCCGCGTTTAGAATTCAAAAAAGTTCTGATTGATTCTATTGGTATTGATATTGAAAAATACCGTGATATTAAAGAATTGGCTAAAAAAGCCAGGAGCTTAGGATTGGAAATTGAGCCCACCTGGAGTCGAGCTAAAATATTAGATGAGCTTTATAAAGAACTGGTCCGCCCCAAGATTGTTAATCCAACCTTTTTGATTAATCATCCGGTTGAGCTTTCGCCTTTAGCCAAGCGTTTGCCAGATAACCCGAATTATGTGGAAAGATTTCAGTTGCTGATTGCCGGCTTAGAGGTTTGCAACGCTTTTTCCGAATTGAATGACCCGCTTGACCAGGAGAATAGATTTGAAGAACAGCAGAAGTTACTTCAAGCCGGCGACCAAGAGGCCCAACCCTTTGACCAGGACTTTCTCCAGGCCCTTAAATACGGCATGCCGCCAACAGCTGGCCAGGGGATTGGTATTGATAGATTGGTGGCCATTTTGACCAATACCCATAATATTAAAGAAGTGATTTTGTTCCCGACCATGCGGCCGAAGTAAAAAACTAAATTAAAATATAAAATTAAAATATAAAATAGAAATATGGCGACACAAGATTTTGAAACAGATAAACCAAATAAAAAAGTCGACCAAAAAATTGAGGGTTATACCCCTTTTGATCCAGAAGAGGAATTTGAAAAAATAGGTCAAATAAAGGACCGCGAACAGCGCAGAGAGGCATTAGAACATTTCAAAAAAGAGCTTATTAATCAGCGGTTGGGTATTGTTCAATTAATTGCCTATCTTGAAAAACAGATTAATGAATCACCGGATGTTAGTTCAGAAGAACTGGAAAATATAGTTTCAAAAGATTCCGCAAATTTGAGGTTGAGTCCGAGGCAGCTCAATTATTTTAGCCGGGTTATCAGTCGTTACGGTAAAAAACATCAGATAGTGGAAAATTACCGAAAAAAGAAGACGAGCGGAGTAGAGATATTTGAGAAGATTGCTGGTCAGTTTCCTTCAGGAGAGGTGGATATAAGTTATGGGCCGATGACAGTTAATTTAGAGTTCTCTGACTTAGGGGACTTTGCCCGAATCTACGGTAGGGATGAACCAAAACTTCGAAAACGGGCTGCCAAGCTTAACGCAGTGTTAATAACAAACCGTAAAATAGGCGATTTATACGGCGGTTTGGTGATAATTAGTCCAAGGAATAGAGATGAAACAATCGTAGCACATGAAGAACAGCATGCCCTAACCAGACTTTTTGAACAGAAGGATTTAGAGGCTGGTTTACAGAATAGATTTAGTGAGTTAGAGAAAGCAGTTGAGATAGATGATAAAGAGCTAATTGCCGAAAGTCTGGAAGAATATCTCCGCGCGGTTAAAAAAGATTGGGCCTATGAATGGAAACACGAAATTATATCTTTTTATCGTGAAGGGAAAACTACTGATTTTATAAAAATACCACTTTCCCAATTCTTTACCGCTGATTTAAAAACTGAAACGAAAGAAGAAAGAAATAGATTGATAAAAGCCCTCCCGCCAGCTTATAAAACATTAATCAAGCGAGGGCCTGAACAGTTATTGCCTGAAGTTAAAAAAGAGGCGAAAAATGGACTGGCCGCGATTAAGAAATTAGAAGAAACCGGTTTTTCTCGAGATGAAATCATTGCCCTGTTGTTAATTGAACCAATTGAAAAATGGTCTAAATGGGTTAAAAGACTAACTTAAATATGTTAGATATCAAATTTATTCGTCAAAATCCAGAAAAGATAAAAAAGGCCTGTCAGGACAAACAGGTTAAAATTAATATTAATCAGTTACTTAAATTGGATAAAGAAAGGCGAAAACTGATCAGTGAATTAGAAAAAATAAAAGCTTTTCACAATAAAGCTTCCAGGGCCATAGCTCGGCTGACCGGCAAGGGAAAGAAAATCAAGATTATAGAAGCTAAAAAAATAGCCGGGCAGGTAGAAAAATTGGCTGAGAAATTAGATAAAGTTGAACCAAAATTTAATCAATTGATGCTCGGTATTCCCAATCCAGCTTTAGCGGATGTAAAAGTTGGTAAAGACGAGTCAGGAAATAAAATTTTACGACACTGGGGCAGAATTCCTGAATTTAATTTTAAAATTAAAGACCATATTCAACTTGGTAAAGATTTAGATTTAATTGATACTGGGCGGGCGGCTAAAGTTTCTGGCAGTCGTTTCGCTTATCTTAAGAACGGAGCTGCGTTTTTAGAATATGCCATAGTCCAGTTTGTTTTTACTTCTTTAATCAAAGAAAAATTTACCCCGATTGTCCCACCGGCACTCATTAAACCCAAGCCAATGAGAGCGATGGGATATTTAGAACGCGGCGGGGAAGAGGTCTATCAAACTATTAGAGACAGATTTTATTTAGTTGGAACAGCTGAACAGTCAGTTGGCCCAATGCATATGGATGAGATTCTGCCAGAGAAAGGATTACCCAAGCGTTATGTTGCTTTTTCGACTTGTTTTAGACGCGAGGCCGGCTCTTACGGCCGGGATGTTAAAGGGATTTTGCGGGTTCATCAGTTTGATAAAGTAGAGATGTTTAGTTTTTGCCAACCAGAGAAATCTCAGGAAGAACACAAATTTCTTCTAGCCATGGAAGAAAAATTAGTTCAATCTTTAAAAATTCCTTATCAGGTGGTTAAAATGTGTACTGGCGATTTGGGCGATCCGGCTGCTTCTAAATATGATATTGAGTGCTGGATGCCCGGTCAGGGTAAATACCGCGAAACCCATTCCACCTCAAACTGTACTGATTTTCAGGCGCGTCGGCTTAATATTCGTTTCCGGAGCAAAGAAGGTAAAGTAGAATTTGTTCATACTTTGAATGGCACGGCTTTTGCTATCGGTCGAATCTTGATTGCTATTTTAGAAAATTATCAGCAGAAAGACGGTTCAGTAAAGATTCCCGCAGTTTTGCAAAAATACGTCGGAATAAAATTGATTGAGAAAAGATAAAAACGGGCTTAATTCTGCCCGTTTTTTGTTTTACGCCTTGAAATTTGAATGAAAACTCAGTTCGCTAATTCGGTCAATGATGACACTAAAGGTGATTTCGAGTGGACCATCTGGTTCTTGAGAAGCAGCTGGTATGGGTTTGGCCAGAGTTGTATAATCCTTAGAAACTTCTACAACCCGAACTACCTCTACCGAATTCATTCCTCCTGAAGTGTAATATGTTAAGTCAATAGATTCGCCTATCAGGACGGCCAGCACTGCTCTTTTTTTGTTTTTGTTCACTGTTCTATCCTCCTTTTAAAACTTTGCCTCAACTTTTATTATTTAATATAATAGCACTTTTTTAAGATTTTGTCAAGTTTAAAGCGGGTTATAATTTTATTTTATGGATAAGATTTGGGAAATCGCACCAAGAATACCAGAAAATTTTAAGGAGAAATTTCCGGAAATTAATCCGGTAGTTTTACAATTACTTTACAATCGAGACCTGCAAACACAAAAAGAAATTGATGAATTTTTGTTACCCGATTATTCTCAGGATATACATGACCCATTTATTTTCCAGGACATGGAAAGGGCAGTAGCCAGAATCTATCAAGCAATAAAGAATAAAGAAAAGATTTTAATTTACGGCGATTATGATACTGACGGAGTTACTTCCTCCGCGGTTTTA
>CAZMTM010000064.1:0-5072 GCA_964569175.1 uncultured Gammaproteobacteria bacterium
TCTGGGTTAAAGATAAAACCAGGGTAGTTCCTGGACAACAATTAACTGATGGTTCCTTAGATTTACACGAAATTTATGAATTGCAGGGAAGAAGGGCGGTAGAAAGGTATATTCTTAAGGAAATTCAATACATTTATTCATCCCAGGGGCAGAGATTGAATGATAAGCATGTTGAGCTCATAACTCGTCAAATGTTTTCCCGATGTTTGGTTAAAGATGGGGGTGATACCAATCTTTTACCCGGTGAAATAATACCAAAAAGTTATCTTGCTGAATGTAATAAAAAAATTAAAGAGGCGGGTAAAAAACCGGCCTCTGGCAAAGAATTGTTAACCGGTATTACCAGAGTATCGCTTTCTACTGATAGCTGGCTCTCGGCTGCTTCATTTCAAGAGACTTCAAGAATACTGATTAATGCGGCTATTAGTGGTCGCGTGGACCTTCTGCGCGGACTTAAGGAGAATGTGATTATTGGTCGATTGATTCCAGCCGGTACCGGATTAGAAAAAAATATAAAGAAGAGGCCATAGTTTGTAGGTTACGAATTAAAAACGTATTTTAATTATACGATTTATATCGTATAGATTATTAAAATAGTATAGATTATTGAAATGTCCAGAAGAAGGAAAAAAAAATCCGCTAGCTGGCGGAAAAGAGAAAAATTCCATTTTTCTCAATTATCTCAGACCCAATGTCTAGTTATAGCTATTATTTTAATTACCATAGCTATTATTTTAATTTTAGGACTTTTTGAATTGGCTGGAGTGGCTGGTGAATTTTTGGCGCTGGGCTTGGAAATCCTCTTTGGCTGGGCTAGCTGGGCCGTTCCGGTTATCCTGATAATTGCTGGGTTGCTTTGTCTTGGTTATAAAAGAGTTGAGGAGCGGACAAAAAGACCAATGGGCGTACGGTATCTGGGATTGGTTTTATTACTTTTGGCCATAGCTGGAGCTTTTCATATTCATTTTGTTGATAGTAAAATAGCTCTTCAGTTATATCAGGGCGGTGGATATATTGGTTATGGACTCAGTTTTATTATTGTTAAGACATTTGGTTTCTGGGCTAGCTGGGTAATTTTTAGCTGTGTTTTTATAATTGGTTTAATTATAGCTTTTACTGGCATAGCTAGACGAGTTAAAGAGGAAGCCGAGAAAAAAGAAACTAAAATTTTGACTAGAGAGAGTTCTGTCCAGCGGGGTTGGCGGGAAATTAAGTCGGTCTTGGCCGGGAAAAAGGAGTTAGTTCTAAGGCCAGAAACCAGAAAATCTCAGCTTTTAGAAAAGACAGAAGAAGGAGTGGGACTAGTAAAAAAACATGGATTACCCAAACCAGCTGTTTACTATAAGAGTTCTGGACAAAAGATTGATATGCCTCTTGATTTATTAGAAAGTAGCTCTACTAAACCAAATAGTGGCGATATTAAGGCCAATAAATTAATTATTCAAAAGACCTTGGAGAATTTTTCTATTCCAGTCAGTATGGGAGAAATAAAGGTTGGCCCAACCGTTACTCAGTATACTCTAAAACCGGCTGACGGGGTGAAGATATCTCAAATCACCACCCTTCATAATGATTTAGCCATGGCTTTGGCGGCTCATCCGATCAGGATTGAAGCTCCGATTCCCGGGCAGTCTTTAGTTGGTATTGAAGTACCTAATCAACGGGTAGCCGTTGTACGATTGAAAGAGATTTTAGAAAGCCAGACTTTCAAGAGCAGAAAGTCAAATTTAACCATTGCTTTAGGCAAAGATGTGGCTGGCAGTGTCTGGCTGGCTAATTTGGGGAAGATGCCCCATTTATTGGTAGCCGGAGCAACCGGCAGCGGTAAGACTGTGATGCTTAATTCAATTATTGTTAATTTAATTTACCAGAATTCACCTGATGATTTAAAATTTATTTTAGTTGACCCCAAGCGGGTTGAATTAACTTTCTATAACGATTTACCCCATTTATTAACTCCGGTGGTTACTGGGGTAAGGGAGACCATCAATGCCTTAAAGTGGGCTATTAGTGAGATGGATCGGCGTTTTGATGTAATGAGCCAGGCCAAGAAAAGAGATATTACGGCATATAATCGGGACAGTAAAGATAAATTGCCTTTCATTATCATTGTTATTGACGAATTGGCCGATTTAATGGTTGCCGCTCCACAGGAGGTGGAAACTTGTATTATTAGGTTAGCCCAGATGGCCAGGGCAACTGGCATTCATCTGGTTATGGCCACCCAACGGCCTTCAGTTGATACTATTACCGGTTCAATTAAGGCCAATATCGCCGCGCGTATCGCTTTTGCCGTAACTTCGATGATTGATTCAAGAACAATTCTGGATTTTTCCGGAGCGGAAAAATTGCTCGGTCGAGGGGATATGCTTTTCATTTCTTCTGAATTGTCTAAACCCAAAAGACTTCAGGGCGCCTATGTTTCGGATACAGAGATTAAAAGGATTGTTGAGTATCTAAGAAATATTACCAAACCAAATTATCAAGAAGGTATTACTAACTATCAAGCTACCCAATCACCAGAAGAATTAGGGGCATTAAAGGAAGATGAAATGCTTCCTCAAGCACGGGAAGTGGTTATCCGGGCTGGTCGAGGCTCTGCTTCTTTGCTCCAGCGAAGATTACGGGTTGGCTATGCTCGAGCAGCCAGGCTTTTAGATCTATTAGAGGAGGAGGGAACAATTGGCCCGGCTGATGGCGCTAAACCACGAGAGGTGTATAAAGATAGGGATGAAGATGGAGATGAAGAAATTGATTAACTTTTAGGTAAATTTTATTGTTATGGCTTTTACGACACGGGCAATTGAAGCTGAAACATTGGGTATTATTTTACAGAAAGCGCGGACATCACATGGTTGGGAATTAAAAGACGCAGAAAGAAGGATTGGCATTCCTGTAAGATACCTTGAATTTTTAGAGGCTGATGATTTTTATAAATTACCCAGCCCGACCTATACTCGAGGTTTTCTGGAGAGATACGCTCAGTTTCTTCAATTAAATCCAGAAGAAATTATCAATCGTTGGAAACAGGAGTCGGCGGAATTTTTAGAGCAAAAAATTTGGCGCAAAAAACGGGTTAAAAGATTACCTTTGGCTGGCTTGAAAAAAAATAGGTTTCTACTTAGTTTTAATATCAAAACCGTTCTAACCACCTTGATATTACTGGTGGTTTTTATTTATCTTGGTCTGGGAATTAAGAGAATTCTTTTGCCTCCGCAAATTGAGATATTTTCACCGTCAGAAGACTTAATTACCCGGGAGTTGTCTTTAATTATTAAGGGGAGAACAGAAGTTGGCGCTGATGTTTTTATAAACCAGGAGCCGGTCAGCGAGATTTCTCAGGGTTATTTTCAGGAAAATTTGGAGTTATTGCCCGGTTTAAATATTATTGAAATCTCAGCTAAAAAGAAGTATTCGCGTGAGCGAGTAATCCAGCGAAGAGTAGTGGTGGAGGAATAATCTTGACACATATTCTAGATACTTTAATATATAATATATGGAACAAAAATTAAATCAAGAAATTAACAAGAAAATTGATGATTTAGCTATCGCAGTTAAAAAAGGGTTTGATGGGATGGATAGACATTTTGATGAAAACGCAAGAGAGCACAAAATAATTCATCAAAAATTGGAGGATATTGAGTTGCGTTTATCAAATGTGGCTTATCGTTTTGAATTTGAAGATCTGGACAAGAGAGTTAAAAAACTGGAGACAAAGTTGAATTTAACATAATATTCTATGGCTAAAAAAGAAGAAAATAAAACTAAAAAAGATGTGGCTACTGAGCGGCAAAAAGCAGCTCAGGCGGCGATTGAGCAAATAAAAGCGCGTTATGGCGAAGGCTCAATTATGAAGCTTGGCGAGGCCAAGAAGATGCAAGTTGAAGTTTTACCAACCGGCTGTCTTTCTTTAGATATTGCTTTGGGGGTCGGTGGCGTACCGCGTGGTCGGGTAGTAGAGATATTTGGACCCGAGATGACCGGCAAATCAACACTAGCTCTTCATATTATTGCTGAAGCCCAGAAAAAGGGTGGGGTGGCCGCTTACGTTGATGCTGAACACGCTCTGGACCCAGAATATGCTAAAAAAATTGGCGTTAAGGTTAATGACCTTTTAATCTCTCAGCCGGCTTGTGGAGAAGAGGCATTAGAGATTGTAGAGACACTGGTTCGTTCCAACGGAGTGGACGTGATTGTAGTTGACTCGGTAGCGGCGCTAACGCCAAAAAAAGAGATTGAAGGAGAAATGGGAGATTCTCAAATGGGACTTCAGGCTCGCCTGATGTCGCAAGCCTGCCGTAAATTAACCAATATTGTCAGTAAGACTAAAACAGCCGTTATTTTTATCAATCAAATCAGGATGAAAATTGGCGTCTTTTTCGGCAACCCGGAAACAACAACCGGAGGATTGGCTTTAAAATTCTATTCTTCAGTGCGGATTGAATTAAGACGGCTGGCCCAGCTTAAAAAAGGCGATGAAGTGGTTGGTAATCGGGTCCGAGCAAAAATAGTTAAGAATAAGGTAGCGCCGCCGTTTAAGAAATGTGAGTTTGAGATTATGTATAATGAGGGGATTTCTCTGGCTGGCGATTTAATAAATCTGGGGATGAAATATAATCTGGTTAAAAAGCTTGGTAATACTTTTAGTTATGACCAGACAAAACTGGGTGTTGGACGAGAAAACACCAGAAAATTTTTAAGAGAAGATACTAAGGTAGCCAAGGAGCTCAAGAAAGCAATTTTGCAAGCGGTAAAAGAAGAATAATAGACAAACAATCAATTATCAATATTTAAAAACGTCCGCTATTCTAACGGACGTTTTTTTATCTCTATTTATATGAGAATCTAATCTTTAAATTTTTCTAAGAAAGAACGTTTAAATTTAGCAAATTGGTGACGATTTAAGTTTAATTCCGGGACTTGATAAGTATTTTTGAGCAGATTTTTTAGTTCTTTAAGTAATATATTCTTTTTAAATTGTTTTAGGGTTTTTAAATAAAGTTTAAGATTAAGTGGTAATTGTAAAAGACTAATGATATCAATTTTGTCTTTTTCTCCTTTAATTGAGCCTT
>CAZMTM010000065.1:0-4967 GCA_964569175.1 uncultured Gammaproteobacteria bacterium
GAGATGCCTGCTATGAAAAGCACAGCATAGAATAAAAAGACTATTCCCACCATCAAACTTAGCAAAGTTATAAAAAATCCGCTGATGATGTTGGGCAAGAAAGCTAAAGAAAGCCCAACACTGGCAATCATAGTAGCTATATCAACAAAAGGAATAGATAGCCCTATCATGGCGGCGCCCAACATTGTAGCTAAATAAGCCGCCAGTTTTCCTCCCCCGCCCGTTAACGCTTGGATAGTTGAGCCGGCCAAACTTTCGCCCCCCGTTACAACGCTTAAAATAGTATTTTGGAAAAAAGTGGCCGCATCAACAAAAATACCAACCAATAGTAAACTGAAATTGACCAAAAGAGCGATAATAATTAAATCTTTCAGGGCCTTTTTCATTTTTAACGTGTCAAGGTTCAAAATAAAGGATAGGGCAATATAAATAAAGATTAAAATAAAGAAAAGATTAGCTAGACCTAGTGTAAAATGCCAACCAGACTGGACAATAGCACTATTACTAATTCCAATCTCGAGGGTCATTGACCATTCTAAGAGAGAAGCTGAAATAGCTATCAGAGCGGTGGAAAGCCCGACCCCAATAAATAAACCAAAGAATAAAGCAAAAGCCCAGCCACCCAAGTCAGCCAGTCCGCCCATAGCTGACATGGCGTAGTCAAACAAGCCGGTGCCGATAAAAGCTTGAGTCGGCCTGGTCACAACAAAAAAGCCGACAAAAAGCAGAACTAATAATAAAATACCTCTTTTAGTCCTAATTAATCTTGATAGAAAATTAATGGATTTTTTAAACATTTAATCAGTGTTTATTGGGTATAATATTGTATTGTTTCAATTGTTACCGAATAAGCGTTTTGGTCGGTATGTTTTATTAAATCTTCAACATTGAAAGTTTTGGTTCCAGGCATATCCTTATCAGCAATATAACTGATAGTGCCGATAAGGAATTGGTTGTCGCAATCGTGTATTTGTGAATAAAGCTCTACCTTGCAGCTGCCATGTATCGTTATCGAACTGATTGGTCTGCCGAGCGATGCACAAGTGGTGCCAGGACCAAAAGACTTTGAACTACCGGAAGTCAATATTTCCACTTCTGTACACTTTTGGGCTGGTTCTGTTATTTCTTCTATTTCTATATCTGTAATTACTGCATCCGGAAACTCAGTAGATATTTCAAGGTTGGTTAATTGAGGATTAATAGTGTTAAGAATTAGAATAGAGCCCAAAAGCAGGACTAAACCCAGTCCAGCCGACTTTATCCTGCCCGTAGCATCTTTCATTTTCATTGCATTGCCAGCCGAAGTTAAATATTGGAAACCAGCAATTATTAAAGCAATGAAAGCGGCCATGCCTCCGAGGCTGATTCCCCACTCATAGAGGTACTTTATAAAATCAACCAATTGGCTGTCGTCATTGAGGGAAGTGCCCATAGGCGAGTTCGGCCAGGCTGTCTCCAGCGCCAAAACTCCTGGAGCAATGATAAAAACTCCCAAAAAGATTAACAGAAAAATAATCCTGTTCTGGCGTCTAATTAATTGCTTCATGTTAGGTTATTATACCATTGATTAATTTATTATACCAAACAAGGATTAATAAAGGAAAGAAAAAACCCTCCCAAAGAAGCTCTATTGATAGATGGATCTTTTTGGGAGGGTTTTGGGGCTGCTGATAGCAGACCTAATAGATTTTTATTACCTGGCATTTAACCATGAAGATCTCACAATCCCATCCGTTAATGTAGTTCAAGCGACCTTCGAAAACCACTTTCTGCCCGGGGTGCAGGTTTTTTACCTTTTTCATGTCTGGATTTTCTTTGTCGAAATCCCACATAACCGCATATCCGTCGTACTCCTCAAAGACAACAGTATAACCGTTCCAAGACCCCGTGACAAACGACCTGCTATACAAATCTTCGACGGCGCCAACCGTTCCGGAAACAGTTATTACTGTACCTAGTGGCATTTCATCTTTCTCGACGAGAGCATCAGGATTGATTCTTCTTTTAGCCTCGGCCCTATGATCAAATGCCTCCATGGCTTTATCGACAAAGGTCTTGATTGATATGGCGTCGGGCTCCGGTTCTATGTCATCAACAAGGACTTCTTCTTCGGTCTCGGGCGTTGGCGCAGGCGCGGGTGCTGGAGCAGGTTCTGGTGCCGGTGCCGGAGCAGGTTTTGACTCCGGAGACGGCGTCGGTACGGTTGAGGCAATTGTTTCTGTGCCGCAGCTACAACCCATAGCCGCCAGCACAGTAGTCGCTATCAGCATAATCAGGATAATCAGGGTAGATATTTTTTTTACCATTTTCTACCTTCCTTTCTAGCCCTTTTAAAGAGCTAACAGTATTAACATTATAGCATATAGCTAATAATTTGTCAAATGCTGTACCAGTTGCCGAAAATGCTCATTTGGTAGCCGATAACCTTCAAAAAGATATTAACGAGCATCCAGGCAAAGAAAGTAATGCCTAGTCCGATGATGACGGACCGCCAGAGGGCCTTAACCCGGACAATCGGATCGGGCGAACCGGTTGAAGTTGAAAGATAGAACATTAATCCGGTCAGCAACACCATCAACACTACCACAGCCGGGATCACTCGGAACAAAATAAAATCGATAATAACCTTAATCATTAAAAAAATATGCCTAGTTTCGCAAGGTTCTCTTTCGTTCCAGGGCGTATCGGGGTCGTTTGTTATTCTGCCACAAGGGACTAATCCTTTTTCGTGCCTGGCCTGGCTCGGCTCTAGGGAAGAAAAAAACCAGTTAGACCATTCGCCTGTTTCTTGGCACGCTTCATCAAGGCAGGCTCGTACCTGCCACTGATATTTTCCCAGGCAGATCAACGAGATAGAATCACCATTGGACAGCACTTTTTTTTGCGGAACAAGCTGCTGGCCGACTGACATGGAACAGATCTCATCTGTTTCTTCTTCTATCAAAGAAAGATATTTCATTTTATATTGGTAAGCTTGGGCGCCGGAAACCTTTCCCCAAGAAATAATATTTTCATTAGTATAGAGCACGCCATTATTTTCAGGGAAAGGTTTGGCCGGCGGAGGCAATTTAAATGTTGTAAAATTTTGGAGGCTACTATATGACCCATAGGCTTCTCCGTCTTCCCAGGCACATGTTTTAACCTGCCAAGAATAACTGGTTTGCTGGCGTAAGTTAAATTCTGGGTAAGTAAGGGAGAGTTTTGATTCATTGACCGTTTCCTCCAAATTTAATCCGCCTCCCTGGATTTTCAAAACGTATGATTTGGCTCCGGGTACATCCTGCCAGTCAAGCTCTATCGGGATAGGGACATTATCGGCACCAGCTGACGGGTAAATAAGTTTTGGCGCCTGGCCGGTTGTTTTGAAGTACCATTCTTCAGTATAATCTGGTTCGCAGTCTTTCCCTTGAAAGTCCGAACAGGGTTGCACCTTCCACCTGTAAAAACTGTTTAAAGATAATTTGGGGCAATCAAGCCCTATTTCCGAAGCCGTGGTTACTCCTTTAATTGCTGCTCCGCCAGTCAGGGGAGTTATCTCATAATTTACCGAATTAATACCATGTTTGACGGTCCATTGAAGCGTTACTGGCAGGCCGACTGGTTCGGCGCCGCTAGGATCGTTGGATGGATAAAGTAAGCCGAAATAATCAGGGATATCACCAACTGTTTTAAAGCCCCACATCTGGCTGAAGAAGGAATAGTTTGAACCCTCTTTTTCGTAGTAAGTGGAGACTTCCCATTTATATTCGGAGTCTTTGGCAAAATAGCCCTGGTCGTCTATAAACTGAGAAGATGGCTCGCCCGTTACTCCGCTAGGAAGCAATAAAAGGGGTTTGCAACCTTCGGCCGTTTCCATCCAGGGATGACAGGTTTCTTCATCGTCCTCTACCAGATAAACTCTTAATTGATAAAAATCAGCTTCTTTAACGTCACACCAGTCAAGGGTGATAGGCACTTCGGCTTCGCCCGTGCTGCTGGCGATTTGCCAGTCCGGGTCATAAGGGCTGATTAATTCTGGAGATTGACTAGTATTGAAGCTTTGAGGTTCACTCCATACACCGCAATCGCTGCCATCAGAAGAAAGGCAGGCCTGGACTCTCCAGGTATAGCTTTTGTTGGATTTCAAACGACAACCAGTTATTTCGACAGAGGATCCACCAGCGTAGCCCTCTATTACTTCTTTACTGTTATTATCAACGATCACGTAGTGGTAAGAACCAACCCTACAGGGCGAAACGTTCAAATCCTCCCAATCAAGTTTGACCGGGAGCTTTACTCTGTCGGACGAATCAAATACGTTTTGCTCTACGTCTTCAACGGAAATTAAATAAGGAGAAGGAAAACAACTTCCCTTACAGACGCACGTGCCGTTGATACATCTTTGATAAATGGAACATTTTTTAGCGAGAAATGGCCCAGTTACGCCATCGGCGCAATGGTAAGCGCCGCCCTCTGGCCCTATACACACACAGCAGGTTCTCCAGTAAGTCTTAGCCCAAATTTCTCCACCGCAGGCCCCTGCCGGTTCGCACCAACGTTCAGTTCTGCTGCTCGTGCTGCATGCACACTGCGCTTGCACGGTTGCGTAATTAAAAAACAAAAAACCGCCGAGTATCAACGAGAAAACGAATATAGAAATGCGGGCTTTCATTAGTTTATTTTATAGCTTTTGGTTAATTTTAGCCAATCTTCTGTTTTTAAGGTTTCTGCGCGTTGTTCAGGTTTAATATTGTTCTTTTGGAGCCAATCATTAACTTCTTCCCGCTTCGCTCTTAGACTACTTGATAAGTTATTACTTAATTGCTTCCTGGGTTGGACAAAACCAGCCTTAACGATTTTAAAAAAAAGATCAATATTTTCTACTATCGGCGGCTTAGGCATTATTTTAATTATAGCCGCATCAACCTTTGGCTGGGGGAAGAAAGATTTTTTAGAAACATAGGAAATGATTTCGGCTGTAGCGTAAA
>CAZMTM010000066.1:0-4848 GCA_964569175.1 uncultured Gammaproteobacteria bacterium
GTAAGTAGTGTTTTTCATATCTATTTATAATACAGATTTTAAATAATCTGGCAACATCAAATTTGTTTTTTTGTTGAATAATGGTATTATAGTATTATAGGAGTAATATAGGAGTAGTATAGGAGTAATATAGGAGTAATAATTAAATTAAATTTTGTTAAATGTCATTAAAAATTCTCAAAATTGGCCATCGGGGAGCCAAGGGCTATGCGCCTGAGAATACTCTGGCTTCGTTTAAAAAAGCCCTGGATTTGGGTGTAGATATGGTTGAGTTTGATATTCACGCTTGTCAAACTGGTCAGTTGGTGGTAATTCATGACCGCCGGGTTGACCGGGTTGCTAACGGGCAGGGTTATGTAGCCGATATTTCTCTGGCTGAATTAAAGAAGCTGAGAATAAAAGATAATCAGTCAATTCCAACCGTAGAGGAGGTTTTGGATTTAATTGACCACCAGGCAAAAGTTAATATTGAAATAAAAGCAGTTGGCATTGCTAAGGCAGTGGTTAATTTAATTGAAAAATATGTAAAAGAAAAAGGATGGGCTTATGAAGATTTTTTGGTCTCGTCCTTTAATTTTTATGAATTAAGAGAGGTTGGTCGGCTTAACCCGAAGATTAGAATAGGCGCTTTAACGTCAAATGTTTTTCTTGACCTGGCAAAATTTGCCGAAGATTTGGGCGTTTATTCAATTCACCCGGAGATTGACTATATTACCCATGAACTGGTTGATGACGCGCATCAGCGAGGAATCAAGGTTTTTGTTTTCGGCGTTAATCATCCAGAGGATGTTGAAAAAATGAAAGAGATGGGTGTTGACGGTATGTTCAGCGATTTTCCCGATCGGATCTAAATTCTTAAAAAATAAAATAAATTTATGAAAAATCAAACAGTTAAAGTTCCGGTTAAAATCTTAAGACGATTTATTAAAGATGTTTTTTTAACATTGGGCGTTCCAGAAAAAGACGCTAAAATCTGTACTGATGTGCTGATTGTGGCCGATGAGAGGGGAATTGACACACACGGCATTAATCGGCTTAAAATGTATTATGATAAATTAAGAGAAGGCGCTCAATTTCCAAGAACTAAAATTCGCATTATCAAACAAACCCCGACCACAGCAGTAGTTGATGGCCGACACGGTATGGGACAGATAGTTGCTTATCAATCCATGAAGATAGCGATGAGAAAAGCTAAAAAATATGGTATCGGGGCCTGTGCGGTAAAAAAATCCAGTCATTTTGGCATTGCCGGCTATTATGCGGAAATGGCCGCCAGAGAAAATATGATTGGTATAGCGCTGACCAACGCTCGGCCGAGCGTTTGTCCGACTTTTGGGGTTGAACCGTTATATGGAACTAATCCAATTGCTTTTGCCTGTCCTTTGGACGAAAAGTATCCGTTTCTTTTTGACGCGGCGACTTGTATCGCCCAGAGGGGTAAAATTGAAGTTGCAGCCCGTCAGAATAAATTAGTTCCAAAGGGCTGGGCTATTAATCAATATGGCGATCCACACACAGATCCTAAAAAACTTCTTAAAGATTTTGTCAGGGGCAGGGCATCTCTGCTTCCCCTTGGCGGACCCAAAGGCTATGGATTGGCAATAATAGTTGAAATTCTTTGCGCCTGTCTATCTGGCGGAAATTATTTGAGAGAACTAGGTTTTGGAAAAGAAAAAAGGTGTCATTTCTTTTTAGTTTTAAAAATAGAAAATTTTATTTCTCTGAGGCGATTCAAAAAAATTGCCGGACAGATTATGAGAGAAATCCGGGCTTCTAAAAAAATACCCGGTCAAAAACGAATCTATGTAGCCGGAGAAAAAGAGTACGAAATGATTGCTGTTCGGCAAAAAGAGGGAATCCCGATTAACCCGAATTTACAGAAAGAAATTAAAGTAATTCAAAAAGAGCTCGGGCTTACAAAATACAATTTTCCATTTTAAACCTTAGAAATGATTTTATTCAAAAATAGAGAAGAAGCCGGGGAAAAATTAGCCGAAGAACTTAAGGACTATAAAAATAAAAAAGACATAATTGTTTTAGGTATTCCTCGGGGTGGAGTAGTGGTCGGAGCTGTTCTGGCCAAGAAATTAAATTTACCCTTTGATTTGATTATTCCCAGAAAACTGCCCATTCCTGGCAATCCAGAAATGGGTTTTGGCGCTATTCTAAGTGACGGGACGGTATTGTTAAATAATCTTGTTGTTCGTTCTTATGGGATTACCCCGGAAGATATTAAAAGGATCAGTCAGCAGGTTTTGGAAGAAGTCAGACGGCGCGAGCAAGAGTATCAAAGGAAAACCTCTGCTAGCTGGCGGAAGAGAATTAAAGATAAAATTGTTATTTTAGTTGACGACGGATTAGCCACCGGTTTTACCATGCTGGCCGCTATTAAGGCAATTAAAAAAGTTCAGCCTGAGAAAGTTATTGTGGCGGTGCCGGTTAGTCCTCAAGATTCAATTACCCGGGTTAAACCGGAGGCTGATGAATTAATTTGTTTTTATGTCCAGAAGGGTTACGGGGCCTTTGCCGTGGCCAGTTTTTATCAGGATTTTCATGATTTAGATGACGAGGAAATAAAGAAATTTCTTAAAAATTAAGAGAGAGATAATTAGTAAGAAAATACATTTGATGGTTTAAAGATTGGTTTAAAATTTGTAAAGATTTTAAAAAATTAGAAAAGAAACTAAAATTTTTCATAACCTATTATATCGGAATATTAGCATGACATTTTATCCATCAATTTTAAAAGCAATATCCGACGAACGAGTTTTAGTAATGTTGTCGGGCGGCGAAGACAGCGCGCTTTGTTTAATGCTATTAAAAAAGAATAATATTAATTTTGAGGCAATTCATTTTTATCACAAATGGATGTGGCGCCTTAGCACGAGTCAGGCCCGAAAAATAGCTAAGGAAAATGAAGTTAAATTACATATTTTTGATATTACTAAAGATTTTTTTAATAAGTTTAATAATTTTTTGGGAGGTAGACCTTGTCGCCAATGTAAACCAATAATGTATCAGAAAGTAATTGATTTTGCTTTAAAAAATGGTTTTAATTGGATTTGTGTCGGGGACAATAAGTACGATACAGTTGTTCAGCGGATTAGAGAGTATGAAAATAAGAGAGACAACAAGGATCTTATCGTTACCCGATATCTGGATTGTATTAATGAAGGGGTAAAGATTCCGTCTCAGATACAAATTCTACGGCCGATAATTGAGATGACGCCAGGGGAGATTGCTATGACACTGGGTGAATATGGCGTGAAAATCGAAAAAAATTTTGAAACTGGTGATAAATATTTTAAATATTGGCGCGAGGGTTGTCCGATTCAGTATAATGAAGCGAAATCACCCCTGACTAGAAAGAGAATGGAAAAGTTATATAAATATAATTTGGCTGCTACCCGGTATGGCAAAAAGCATAATTTTCGGGCCTCGGTTCATTTGCCCAGTTTTAAGATTATAACCATTCCGCGCGGGCATAAAAGAGAGATCAGAGGATTATTAATTAAAAAATTTAAATTAAAAATATGAAACGAGTTATTTTGTCTAATGTCATTGAGAATCAATCAGAGTTACCATTTTATGAAAAAGTTTTATTAAAAGTAGGTAATTATTTAAAAAATAACGGCCGGGCTGATTTTGCCGAAATAATTAAATTTGTTGAAGGCGGCGACAGAAGAACTTTACGTTTACTTAATGAGATGGTTTTAGGGGGATTGATTAAGTTTAAAGATGGTTATTTTTATCCGGTTGAAAAAAAGAGGTATAAATTAACGAATAAAGATGTAGCTTGCCCTAAGTGCCAGGGGAAAATTATTAATCCGTCCAGTAATCACTTCTTGCGAATTAAAAAAATGATGAGAAGGGTTTACAATGTCAGACCAGTCCCAACGTTTATTTTTGATCAGCGGCCGGTAACTCTAGAAACAACCATTCGAAGAGCCTTTTATCTTGTTTGGCGGGGTGATATTCAATCGAAAAAAATTGCCCTGATCGGCGATGATGACCTGACTAGTTTGGCGCTGGGTTTTTTAAATTTGGCCCGGGAGATTGTCGTTTTTGAAATTGACAAACGATTCGTTCAATTTTTAAGAAAACAGGCGGCAAAATATCATTTAAGGGTTAAAGTAGTCGAGATGGATGTTTTATCGGGGATACCGGTTAAGTATAAGAATAAATTTGATGTTTTTCTGGCGGACCCGACTCCTATGGCTGTGCCATTCACTGCTTTTGTTAATACTGGCATTAGATTATTGAAAAAAGGAGAGGGGCGGACAGGATATTTGTCTTTTCTTCCATCCTGTATGGAAAAATCAATAAAATTGCAAAAAATTTTAACCCAGATGAATTTGATAATTACTGACTCAATTCCATTTTTTACCGAGTACGAAGTAATCAAAAAGACATACTCCAAGAAAGATTTTGAATTATTAAAACAATATGCCAGGACGAATCCCAGAACCGCTTTTTACGAATATTTGGTCAGGGTAGAAACGACCCAAAAAACTAAAACCAAAATCCTGAATGCTACAACGAAAGATATTTTAGGTAGGGCGACAAAAAGAGTTCTGCGGGACTTGCGAAAGGACCCGGCTATTGACTCGGATAGATTAGCAAAAAATTATCTTATTAAAACAGCTCGCCGGGTGATAAAAACGCAAAATAAAAAACTTAAATTTTAATAATATGCTTCCGAGAAGAAGGTTTGTCATCGATTTTCATGTCACGGGTATTTGTAATTTGAATTGTCCATTCTGTTGCGGCACACCGAAAAGAGTGTTTGGGCCAAGTTTTGAATCCATTAAATCAACGATTGATAAATTGAAAAAGGTGGGCGTAACC
>CAZMTM010000067.1:0-4815 GCA_964569175.1 uncultured Gammaproteobacteria bacterium
ACCCTCATAATTCCAATCCGCAAAAAGCCGCGGATAGCCAAAATAAGGTGAATCTGGTTCATTCCACTCACTGCTATTACCTTCAATATAAGCCCGACCGCTAATCAGATAACTGGCCCCGGCCATCTTGTTGGGTGGGACTATGGACTGGTTAACACCATAGGCATAGAAAGGACTCGGGGGTACAGCACCATCAGCCGTTACTTTAAGCGCTTGATTTGTAGAATCAACCGGGTCTTCTGCCGATTCTAATATCCAGGCAGGTGTCGTATGATTATAACGATTCCATTCAGACCAACTAGTTTCAAAGCTAGAATTGCTAACTAAATTATTACCGCTACCATTCATATCTTGAAATTCTGTACAACCGGTTTGTTCTCTCGGACAAATACCGACCCGACCATCATAAGAAACATCCTGCGCCCACCTAATGCCGTAGGTAATGCCATCGGGCTGATAGGGCGTATTATCCTGGTTATAATAACAGGCCTGATCAGTATCATATTTAAACCAACCAGTTTTGTTTTCTCCGCTAATAATTACATTTTCCCGGTACTGACAAAGTTTTTCGCCCGGGTCTTTGAAATAAATTGGGGTGCTGGAACCCAAGGCCAGATATTCTTCACAATCTAAATCTTCATTAGTACAGAGAATTGGTTTATTGATATAAGAATCGGGTGAGTTAAGCAAATAAGCATCAGACCAGCCAACCACATTCCCTTCAGCTGATAATGAGGGTAGACCTAATTTCTGGCAACCCTTGTCTTTTGCCTGGCAATATTTTTGCGAATCATTAACTCGAAAAACCAGATTGTCCGCCGGTACAGTAACGTCATCATTATCCGGCGCCCCTTCATTAAATATCTCCTCAAATGGCGAAGAAGAATTTTGCGTATCAAACAAAGCCTCGCAACCAACTACCTGGTCTGAACAAAGACGGGTAAATGACTTAAGATAATGCGGCTTATTAGCCCGGTCTTTATAACCCTGGCAGCCGACCATAGAACTGTCAGCTTGTGTTTCTTCAGCACAATAATCAGGTAAATTGCCAGAAGCCAAAGTATCGCAATTACAGGGTGTGACCCAGGAATCCTTAATTAAATAAATATCTTCTTTAATTTCTTTTAAAATAATATTATCAAGGTAAAATTCTTGAACCGAGCTATTGGTAAAAATCTGAAGTATCTCATTATTAGCTGGTGTTTGGTCAAAATAAATTGGGCCAATTTTTATCTCTTGCCATTCATCGGCATCAAGCCCATCTTTAGAAAAAACGGTAAACAACGATTTGAATTTAATAGAAATCTGAGTTGTCCCCTTAACCCAGAAAGAGAGGAAATAAGATTTATCTTGGCTAATTGAACCAACCACTGATCGGCTGGCTAAACGATAGGCAACCGGAGCGGCCGCCCGGGCTTTTTTGAAAAATCTAGCAAACCATCCTTGCTGTCTATAAACCATACTGCTAACAGTAGTTACTTTCATTGAATGACCAGGAAAATTAACCGATTCACTGGAAATCTCGCCTCCCTCCCACGGCTCAATGGCACCGGTTTCAAAATCGTTGAAGAAAATCTGTCGAATATTGCCAGCCGCTGACCCTTTATATTCTCGACAACCAATATTAATTTTACTACAGGTTACACCCTCAAAGGGAATGGCCATATAAGTCAATTGATCTTCAGTCCGGCGATAGGGATGACAGTCTTCAGAACAGGTAATAGTATTTTTATAAAGGCGGTAATAAATAACGCTTTCTGTATCATAGAACTCTTTACAATGCGGATTAACTAAAGCATCATCAGCATCCAGACATTTACCCCATCGCTGACTGGCCTCTTCGTAAGTAGAAACTCTTTCTGGTCCACCATCGTTTCCTTCCTTAAGCTGATATCTTTTTAATTGATAACCAGTTGTTTCTGACCCAATCCAGGTAAAGTAATATTCACAATTATCGACTTGTTCAGGCAATTTGGCACAAGTTCTAAGATAGGTGTAATATTCTAATCCCTCGCCACCTAAAGCTAATTCATCTAAATTGGTAAATTCTTCACAACCCGGGGCTGAGCAAGACTGACCAGTAGATGGAATAAAGCTAATTATATCCCGGCCAGCAGCAAAATTAGTCGGCAGCTCCCTAAAAATTTGATAGCCCAGACAAGCATACGGACAACGATTTTCCTCATTAACTATGCCTGGCACAGCCGGATCATTATTAGTCGGAGTATAAAGTTCGCAGCCAACTTCATCTTCTTCGCATTCAACCGCATAATCAGCACACCTTAAATCATCATTATCCGGGTCACTGTCATAACAATTGAGATAGTCAGGCGCGTTTTTAAGATAAATTTTATTAGCCGAACCATATTCTTTATATAACGAAGCAGATTCTCCGGCTTCTAATTGAATATCGTCAAAATAAACATATTCTCCAGCGTTAAATCCAATATTATCAGCTATTTCCCAGCGCAAATCTTCTGAAGTAGATTTATTTCCATAATTTCCATTATTAAAAGTAAAATAAAACCTCTGCCAGCCTGCGCCCGTACCCAATTCTTCTGAATAAAGTGGTGAGCTGGTGCCGGCAAAACTATTACCGTAAACGGCTATGGTATGCGTATTAGTATCGGTATTTTTTAACCAAACCGAAAAAGTGTAATTAGTATCTGCTAATAAAGGCACATCATTATATTCGGGCCCGCCAAATTGAGATTTGATTCTAGCCGTCGCCAGGCCGGTTTTATTATTATATTCATCAATCACAAAATCACTGCCCGAACCGTCAATAGACCAGCCATTAACGAATTCGGCTATTCCATCTCCGTTCTCATCTATATAATCTTCAAAACTCCCATTAGGCATTAAATTGGTACCTAGGTCAGACTTGGTTCTAATATATTCACTGCAGCCTTCTGAATTTTGGTCGCATTTTTCTACTTTACGGTTAAGAAAAATAGATTTACCTGCTTCAGGCTCTGAACAACCCCACATTCCGTTTTCTCCTAAATCATTATCCCAATATGAACAATACCATTTACAGCCAATATTATTCTGGTCGCAGTTATTAAAATTTAAAGTATTAGTTAAATAAGAAAATTGTTTTTTATCGCTGGTGCGCTGATAGGTCTGGCAAGAAGTATACTGCTCATCACAGGCATTGCCACCCATACGCCAGATGTTTTTCTCGCGGGTACAATAAGCCCAGGTATCACATTGACCATCTTCATCCTCGTGAATACAATCTTTAAGGTCAGTACAGGATTCCTGACGCTGAGCACTGCCAGGCATTGGCACGGCTGAATAAGCAATAGTCTCACACTGGAAAGTAGAGGATTTAAGCACCCAATTCGGGTCAACCAAATGATAAAAAGGAGAATCTGATTGATTAAACCCAGCAACAATTTCTCTCAAGCTAAATTGAGCATCTTCTAATTCTCCAGAAGCAATTTTCTGAGCAGCAATTTCTAAACCAAGTGGGAAAATCCTGGTCCGGCGTAATTTTTGAATATTAGTTAAGCTATAACGCTGGGTATAATCACTAGCCGAATCTTTAATATTACGACCGCCAACTAACCAATCGGGATGAAGAAGATTTTTGTTTATAGCCGATTCAATAGTCAAACCTTCTTCGACTGCCCGAACCAAACCAACGTCCATTACACAATTGGTTGGTAGGGCATATTTAGGGTCCTGAGGACAAACCGCAAATTCATTAAAAATGGTTACTTCACCACCCTTTTTCAAACTAACCACCGCCAAATCAGCGTAAAGCGTTTTACTCCCCTCCCGACCAGGGCTAAAGAATCCTTCTCCAGTAAGAAAGGGTTGAGTTCTTTCGGCTATTTCAGGTGAGACTTCTGGATTAAGGCCTCTTTCAAAAATTTGTTTTAAAAGTTTATTAATCAAAGTATTAGTAAACACACCAACAGCGTCAGCTACCGCTACTCCAGTATATTCCATTGGTCCAGCTGTGCCCTGCTCAACGGCCTGGCGGGCCGATTCACTAACAAAGGTGGATGGTGTTTTGGTCAAACCAGAAATTTTAGTAGTCACATCATTCATCCGGCCCTGAAGACTTTGGAAATATTTAGATTGTTCAACTGCCCGAGCTTGCTCTTCCATTAGATTGGTTTGCAAACTAAGTAGCACTCCTATATCACTGCCTTCGGGATTGTACATCCGATTGATATCCTCCAAACTGGTCAATTCCGGCGCGGCCGATGCTGAGTAATCAATCTCATTAGCCATTTTTTCTAAAGTATTGGCCCAATCAATTAATTGTTTAACATATTGGTGGGCTCGTTTAGTATAGACAAGACAGGCAAGATAATTCTCATTTCCGGCTTGGCACTCTACTTGATTATGCTCATGACATATTATTAGACAACTGTTATCATCACAATAATCTTGTTTATTCTTTCTCGTACAAGATAAGATATTTTTTTGCCAGAAACTTAATCCGTCAACATCAGTTTCCTCCAGCCAAACTTCATCTTGCAATCGTTTGCTGTAATTTATATGGGCAGTTATTTTTTTGGCTTGTAAATCTTCAATCGTGCCGGAGAAGTCTTCCTGAATATTTTTTAAATTTCCGGCTATACCGTCCAGGGTGCTTTTATGCCAATTCTCTAAAACTGAATCAGCGCCAATAATGGTTGAGAAATCAGCCTTATACCTACCCACCGGTCCTTCCTGTAAATCTATATCGAAATCAAATAATTTTTTCTTGGATGCTTCAGTCAACCGCTTTTTAATCTGACTGTATGAGCACCTCATTTCTGGTTCCCACGTCATCTTAGCGTATTGAGGGTCCAG
>CAZMTM010000068.1:0-4790 GCA_964569175.1 uncultured Gammaproteobacteria bacterium
ATGCCCCTTCAAATGGCCCTCAAAAACTTTTCAAAGAATTATTAATTACTATGATAATTATTAACAACAAAATTTTAATTGAAGAATTAAAGAAAATGGCCGAAGAGATGTTCGGTAATTTAGTTAAAGGCGTAGTGGATGTTGAGAAAAAGATCATGGCTGTTAATGGTGAACTACATTCAGACGAGGAAACACTTCTTCTTGAAAGCGGCTCAAAACAACAGAATCTTTGGGGCGTCAATCTTTATCCAGAAGTACAAGATGATAGTTGGATTGAATTTGATTCAATGATAAATTTACGGCCATCACAAGGAAATCGTAGCCGGGGCGTTAATAACCCTGAGATTCGCAAAAAGATAATTGAAATTATTAATGATTTAATAAAAAAATGAGCTATCAACACAAACGATTAGCTGCTGGTCGTTGGTTTAAATTATTTTTTGTTGAACAAATGACTAATATTGGCAGTGAAGTTGAGCGAAGCATTCTTTGGAAGAATAAAAATAATTGCGACTATAGTGGCAAAGCTTTTGAGCGAGCTCTGGAGCTTTTGGATTTAACTATTGCTGATATTAAAAATAAATCGCGCTTGAAAGAATTAACGCGCTTGCGAGAAATTTTGATTGATTATTTCTTATTTGATAATCAATATTCTTCGTCTGATAAATTGTGGCGGAATTATTTTTATCCTTTTAATTTCGCCGCCAGATTGAATCATTGATAGTTGAATATTCTATTGGGTTTCGTGAACCCAATCCTGAGTATTTAAAATTTGTCAAGATTAATTATATTTTTTGTTCAAATATTCTAATACTTAAATAATTTTATTCGGGGGTCGTCTAATGGCAGGACAGATGCCTCTGGAGCATCTAATCGGGGTTCGAATCCCTGCCCCCGAGCCAACAATCGCTGTCTCGCATGGCGATTTTTGATTTGGAAACGTTGCCAAAGAAGGATTTTGATCTTAAATATCGACTCAAAGAACGAGTCATACTAAACTAACCCCGCTTTAGCGGGTTTTTCGTTTGACTTATGTGGTGTGAAATGGGAAAATAAGAATATAAATTTAATAGATAATAAAAGGATATGGATTATAACTTGATTGTAATCGGCGGCGGGCCGGCCGGAATAATGGCGGCCGGGCGAGCGGCAGAAAATGGCGCTCGTGTTTTGCTTTTGGAAAAAAATAACAAATTAGGGACAAAACTTTTAATTACCGGCAAGGGCAGGTGCAACATTACCAACGCAGAATTTGATACGCGTGAGTTTATTAAAAAATTTGGCCGGAACGGAAAGTTTTTATTTTCTGCTTTACACAAATTTGGCGTCAGGGACACTATTGAGTTTTTTGAAAATAGGGGAGTTAAAACTAAGAAGGAGAGAGGTAATCGTATTTTTCCAAAAAGCGACAAATCGCGCGATGTGCTTATCGCTTTAATTAATTATTTAAAACAAAATAAAGTTAGAGTAAAGACAAAAGCAGAAGTAAATTCTATTATCCATCAGGGTGATAAGATTGAGAAGATTATTTTGACAAACGGCGAAGAGTTGAGCGCGGAAAAGTACACTATTTGTACCGGCGGAAAATCTTATCCTTTGACTGGCTCCACTGGAGACGGATACAAGTGGCTTCGAAAAATGGGACAGACAATTATTTTACCCAGGCCCGTATTGGCGCCAATTTTAACAAAAGAAAATTGGGTTAAAGATCTGGAGGGACTTAGTTTAAAAAATGTAGAAATTTCAATTTATCAAAATAATAAAAAAATAGATTCACGATTTGGCGAGGCGCTTTTTACAGCCGTTGGTTTAAGCGGTCCGATTGTACTTGGTATAAGCAAGTGTATTGGTCTGGCACTGGAGCATGGGCGGGTTAATATTCAAATTGACTTTAAGCCAGCGCTTAGTTTTAAAACGCTGGATCGAAGAATACAAAAAGATTTCAAGGAATTTAACAACAAAATGTTTAAGAATAGTCTTGACTGGCTTTTGCCAAAAACATTAATTCCGGTTATTGTGCGCTTATCCGGGATTAATCCTGAGAAAAAAATAAATTCTGTTACCAGGGAGGAAAGAAAAAAACTTTTACATTTACTGAAAAATTTTAAATTATGGGTGAAAAAAATAGATGGGTTTGATAAGGCACTTATAACTTCTGGAGGAGTAGATTTGAAAGAGGTTGACCCTAAAACAATGCGGTCAAAGATTATAAAAAATCTTTACCTGGCTGGTGAGATTCTCGATATTGACGGCCCGACAGGCGGATTTAATCTACAGGCTTGTTGGAGTACCGGATATGCGGTAGGAGATAATTTTTGATGTAGCTTTATAAGAATCGGAGCTCGGGGCTCCAACACCTAAAATTTAAAAATATATAGCCGGACAGGAGATGGAATAGGAATAAAATAAATGATTATGTCTACTCATCGCAAAAAATATTGGTCGGATAAAGTAACAAAAGAAAGCAACGCCCTTGATTTGGAAAGAGGAGTATTTGTATGGAAAGACCCCAAGCGTATTGCGGAATCATTGAAGCAATCAGCGGAAATAAGCCGGCGTCGTAAAGCAAAACCGTTTCAGTCGGCGATGTCCATGCTTAATTTTTACATCAACCGTGCTGGGAAAAATTTGTCAACAGAGCAAAAAAAAATTCTTGAGCAGGCAAAAGTGGAATTGAGAAAAGCGTTTAATCGAAAAAAATAGGGGACGGTTCTCAAAATGAAGCTAATTTGACAAAAACAACCCCGAAAATTTAATTGAGGGATAAATTTTTAAGTTATATTTGACATATTTTGGTCTTTAGGCTATTATATAATAAGTTTCTGATAATCTATTCAAAAGTTCTTTGAAAGGAGGATATTAGATGAGTGATGATGGATTTGATGAGTTTGTTGATAATATTAAAAATTTGATAAAAACAACAACAGCCCAACTGGAAAAATTTGGCATGACAAAGAAGGCTATTCAAAAATTCTTTGCCGGTGAAGAAGTTATAATCTGTCCTTACTGCAATACGCCGAATATGTTTGAGGTACATTATGACAAAGATAACGATTGGTCAATGTATGAATGCCTGGCCTGTTCTAAAACACACCTTAAAGATTGGAAAAAAGATTAAAATTACGGAGTCTTGAGCTCCGTAATTTTTAATTGGCAGAATAAAGGGAAGTGGTATAATCATTAGAAGGGGACTATCCTCGAAAAATGATACTATGGAAAAACCAGTTGTTTTTAAAAACAATAAGGGGCAGCAATTGGTGGGTATGCTGCATCTTCCCAAAGTTAGAAGAAAAGTGCCAATAGTAATTGTTTGTCACGGATTTCATGGTACAAAAACCCGGACTAGATTTGTTAAATTGGGCCGAAGATTATCTGAGCAGAAGATAGCTCTTCTTCGCTTTGATTGTGCCGGTCATGGCGATTCAGAGGGTGAATTTAAAAAGGTTACTCTTGGCCAGCAATTTAGAGATTTAGAAGCAGCTTTTCAGTATGTTTCCAGATTGAGAACTGTTAATAAGCAAAGAATTGGGCTTTTGGGGGAAAGTTTTGGCAGTATCCTGGTTACCCTTTTTACTTTAAAATATCCTCAAATCAAGGCTATAGTTTTTTGGGCGCCGGCCCTTAATCAAAAATCTCTTCTTTTGCAGTGGCATACTCGATATCAGATTAGAAAGTGGAAAAAACAGGGCTATTTAGATAAAAATACATGCCGGGTCGGCATTCAGCATCTTATGGGGGTGGAGAAGAAAAATTTTGTTGAAGAGGCAGTTAAGTTAACCGCCCCTATTCTAATTGTCCATGGCACTAAAGATGATGTTGTTTTGCCTGGCGAAAGCAAGCGGCTGTTCAGGGAATTAGTTGGTCCTAAAAAATTATTGATAATAAAGGGTGGTAAACATCTCCTGGAAAGATATGATGTTAGACAGAAGGTAATCAGGGCTACTTCATTCTGGTTTAAAAAATATATGACCCTATAAAGCTAATTAAATTTCTTTAATTCCTTGATAAATATGCCAGCTGAACAAAATAAAAAAGAGGTAGTGGTGGCTGTTTCCGGTTATTTTAATCCACCGCACATCGGGCATATTAAATATTTGCGGGCCGCCAAATCTTTGGGGACAAGATTGGTGGTTATTGTCAACAATGACGTTCAGGTTAAGTTAAAGGGCAGCAAACTCTTTATGGACGAAAAAGAAAGAGTTGAGATTGTGGCTGAGTTAAAACCGGTTGATGAGGTAATTTTAGCTATAGATAAGGACCGGTCGGTCTGTAAAACCCTTGAGTTTCTCAAACCGGATATTTTTGCTAATGGCGGAGACAGGACCAATGACAATGTTCCAGAAGTGGCTACCTGTGAGAAGTTAGGAATTAAGATGGTTTTTGGGGTTGGCGGAGGAAAAGTCCAATCTTCTTCCTGGTTGCTCAATAAACATAGTTCTGAATAAACATATGGGGCGTGTTATATTATAAACATAATAATCAATTGATAGCTTGTTCTAATGCAAGATATCAAAAAGAGGGAAAATATGGAGTTATTTAAACGGCTTAACGATAAAGTCAAGAATCTTAACTGGATAGACGCGAAACTGATTAGTATTGTAGGTCTTTGTTTTGGTTTGATAGTGGTTAAGTTAATTCCAGGCTTTCTAACTATCAACATCTGGTGGTTTGTGGTAATAGGAGCATTATGTTGGTTCAGGGTTCTCTATGTGTTGTTTTCTAAGAAATAAAAACAGAAATATTAAATTAAAAGTGGTGCGATAATTTTGCCCACTATTTTCGTTGAATCG
>CAZMTM010000069.1:0-4726 GCA_964569175.1 uncultured Gammaproteobacteria bacterium
TTTTGTTCAAAGAAAGTTCTAACTTCGCCCAAAAGACACCGCCATTACATATTGGGTGAGTTTTTAGTATAAGATAATGAAAAAACTTTTGATTGCTACCACTAATCCAGCCAAGACCAGAGAATATCAGGAATTATTAGCTGATTTAGATTTAGAAATAGTTGGTTTGAGTAATTTTAATTTTAAGGCAGTTGAAGAAACCGGACAGACTTTCAAAGAAAATGCTATTTTAAAAGCCAAAGGTTATTTTTCTCAGTTTGCTATTCCCGGCCTGGCTGACGACGGAGGACTAGAAATCGACGTTTTAGGTGGGGAGCCTGGTGTTAAGAGCCACCGCTGGCTTGGTTATGAAGCTAGTGATGAAAAATTGGTTAAATACGCGCTTAAAAAGTTAACCGGCGTTCCTAAAGATAAAAGAACAGCCCGTATTATGACCTGGGCAGCTTTTTATGACGGAAGTAATTTACTCTTAGAGAATGAGGCCATTGAGGGTTATATCGTAGAAGAATTTCCCAGTTGGATAGAGAAAGGTTTTCCCTGGCGTTCTATTTTGTTTATTCCTCAATTTAATAAACTTTATCAGGATTTAACGGCTGAAGAGCACGAGATTATAAATCACCGCTGGAAGATTGTGGAAAAATTAAGACCGAGACTTAAACAAGTTCTAGGAATTTAAGAAAAAGGTGGGATGCGAGAGCGGCTGAATCGGGCTGCCTTGAAAGCAGCTGTACCCGTAAGGGTACCGGGGGTTCGAATCCCTCTCCCACCGCCAGAAAGGATTTCGCAAGCTAATGCTGTCTGCCTCGCTTCGCTCGGCGGCTAATTTGTATGGGATTCTTGGCGAAAAAGAAATGCTTTTATCAATAAGGGCAAAAGAAATTTTTTAATCTTTATGAATCCAATTTTTATTATCATCATTGCCCAATTGCTATTCACGACGAGCGACCTAATTGGTCGCCATTTTATGTCTACGAGTGGGTTTACACTCAAATCATTTCTTAGTCTGTGGTTTTTGGGATATTTCCTCATACGCAACATAGCAATGTTTGGCCAGCTGTATGTTTTTTCAAAAATTGAGCTTGGACACACAATGGCTTTATTTGGGGCGACATCAATAGTTTTAGCGAACGTGCTAGGGTTCCTGTTCTTGAAAGAAGTTTTATCACCAGTGACATATGTTGGTGTCGTTTTAGCAATTGTGGCATTTTTAGTTCTTGCTGTTCGCATATAATTTTTTATGAATTTCCATAGAAAAAGAATTTGCCGCCAAAGAAAAATTTTAAATTGTTAATTATCGCGGCGAAGCCGCGTTTGCCCGCCCCGCTCATTCCGAGCCGCGCTCCGCGCGGCGAGGACAGAATTCCGTTCGAGCTATCTTTAAAATACACAGCCAATAACTACTATTGACACTTGTAGCCCATACTGATATTATTGGAGTAATGAAAGACATAAAAAGTACACAACGGAAAGGAGACATTGCTGTCTCACAAGCAGTCGCCCGATTTACGAAAATGGGCTACGACGTTGCTTTACCATTAACTGAATCTGCGCCGTACGATTTAATAGTTGATATAGGTAGAAGTTTAAAGCGAGTACAAGTACGATACAGCAGTACAAGAAATGTGGAGCTAAGAAGAATACATTCTAACTCAAAAGGATACGTGGTGAAAAAAACAAAAACTAATGCTTATGATTGGTTATATATACTTAAAAATACTAATGAAGAGTATCTAATTAAAAAATGCTTATCGGATCGTAATTCGATTAGACCTAAATCTGAACATCTTCTAAAATAATAAGCCCTCGTGGGTTCGAATCCCACCCTCTCCGTTTTTAAATCAGTTATGTTTAGTCGGTCAGAAAAGAAAAACAAAATTGATATTATTATGGAAGCCATTTGGTTGGCTGTTATTTTTTTAATCCCGCTTTATTTTGACCGCGGCTTGCATAATATTTTTGAAATACCAAAAAATATTTTACTGCAGAGTTTGGTTGAGGTACTATTGTTGGTCTATTTGATTAAGCTGGTTTTATTGCCGAAAAAAAAGATTTTTTTATGGAGTAAAGTTTTATGGGCTAGAATTAAGTATTTAGTATCTGGTTTTATTTTCATTTTTATCTTAGGAATTTCCACTATTTTTTCGCAGATTCGCTGGTTTAGTTTTTGGGGCTCCTGGGAGAGAAGAATGGGCTATTTGGCCTGGCTTCATTTTTTTATTTTTGCCCTGATTTTACTTTTAAGTATTAGGAATAAAAAGCAAATTTATAGATTATTGATTGCTATATCCGCCGCCGCTTTTTTTGTTGGTGCCTATGGAATTATTCAATCTTTTAATCTTGACCCGTTTCTGTGGAGTTATGATCCGTTTTTAACGGGTCGTATTTTTTCTGCCACCGGTCAGCCGAATTTTTTGGGTTCCTGGTTGCTTCTCGTTATCCCGGTTGTTTTATTTGGTATGACAAGGAAGAATTTTCTTCTGAAAATTACTTCTTTTCTTTTGCTGGTTTTATTGACCGTAGCTTTATTCTTGACCAAATCGCGGGGTGCCTGGGTGGGATTAATAAGCATGCTTGGTTTTATAAGCTTTTTCTTTTTCTGGCGGAAAAATAAAAAATTGGTCATTATCCCCGTTCTATGCCTTTTGATAATGATTAGTTTTTTAATTTATTTAAATCAAAAAAGCGTTGTTGCGCAAGAGAGTTCTATCTCCCCTTTTCTCAACCGTTTACAAACCTTTACTAATTTAAAAGAGACCGGACAATATCGGCTGTTCCATTGGCAGGCTAGCTGGGATTTAATCAAGCAACGGCCTATTCTAGGATACGGATTGGGCAGCCAGCGTTTTAATCTTCCCCGTTATTACCGTCCAGAATTTGCCGCTTATGAAAAAGCCAGTATTTATCTTGATTACGCGCATAACGATATTTTAGACACGCTTCTGGCCGCCGGTTTTTTAGGTTTAGCGGCTTATCTTTTTCTAATTAGTTATACATTCTGGTTGGGATTAAAGTATTATCTCCGGAATAAACAAAAACAAATTTCTACTTCTCAAACTTTAGTCTTTTTAATTTTAGCCGGTTTATTTGGTTATTTAGTTTCAATTTTATTTTCTTTTCATGTAATGTCCACCCTGCTTTATTTCTGGCTGTTCATTATCATGGTCATTGTTCTAAGCAGGGATTTAATCCACAAACGTATAGCCCAACGTCCGATTTTAAAATTAGTCAATTTCTGGCAAAGCTTACTAATCATTTTATTTTTAGGTTTAACTATTTTTTGTTTCTGGCAATTTAACGCCCGCTTGTATTTATCCAGTGGTTATTTTCTGGATGCCAAGGAATCTAAAATGATTGGCAATTACCAGAAAAGTATTAACCAGTATCAGAAAGCGATAAAATTCAGTCCTGACGACCCCTATTTTCGCCAGGAATTTGCTTTGAGTTTATACCAAATTTCGTTTCTTATTCCTACACCGGATTCATCAGATTCCAGAGCAAACCCGGATTTAAAGAAAAAATTAGCCTGGCTGGATTTAGGCATAGAAAATATTGAAAAAATTCCACCAAATATACGTCCTATTGAAGCTTTAGTCTGGCTGCCATGGTTAAAGGCAGAAAAAGCTTATCTGACGCAAACCACAACTGATTTTGCTGAAGCAGAAACCTCTTATCAACAGGTAGCTCAATTTAGTCAGCAAAGCGCCCTTATTTATAATCATTGGTGTGCTTTAAAAATTTATCAACAGGATTGGCCGGCGGCTATTAAGATGTGTGAAAAAGCTATTGCTCTTTATCCTGACCTTTCTCACCCTCATATGAACGAAGAGCATCGCCGCGATGTTATTAATGAAATGCTTCCGGCTTATGTCAATCTCGCTTCTGTTTATCAAAAGTTGGGTAAACCAGAGAAGGCTATTGACTATTACCAAAAATCAGTTTATTTTATAGTTGAGGCCTTTTCGCCCCCCTATCCAGAGCTTTTAAAACAGGTTTACGAGAGATTGATTCAAACTTATGAGAACCAGGCCGATTTTAAATCAGCGCTTTTCTGGGCCAATCATGCCCATATCCTCTGGCCAGAAGATTCAGAATGGATTTCGCTTTTAAATTCGTTTTATTTAATAAGAGATAAGTTTTAAATCTTTTTATATTATGCCTAAAAAAATAGAAAAAACTCAAAGCGAAGACCACGGTCGGCTACTTTTGACCTGGCATTTTCCCGAGTATGTTAAATATCAGCGGGGTCCATATTGGTATGTAATAGTTATTATCCTGTTGGTTGGTGCGATTATTTATTCGGTTTTAACGGCCAATTTTCTTTTCGTTCTCTTTTTAATTTTATTTGGTTTGATAATTGTTCTCCATCAAAAACGTAGACCAATAAAAGTTGATTCAAGTATTTTTGAAGATGGGATAGCGGTCGGTCAGAGATTCTACGAATGGTCAGATATAAAGAATTTTCGTCTTGTTTATCAACCACCAGGAGTAAAACGACTTTATATCGATTTGAAAAGTGTACTTTTGCCCGATTTTTCGGTTCCCCTGGAAGAGCAAAATCCTCTTCGGGTGCGCGAGCTCTTAAAAGATTATTTAAAAGAGGATTTAACCAAAGAGGAAGAGACTATCACGGATCGTTTAAACCGCTGGTTAAAGATATAACGCCCTCATAGCTCAACGGATAGAGCACAAGTTTGCGGAACTTGAGATAGAGGTTCGATTCCTCTTG
>CAZMTM010000070.1:0-4696 GCA_964569175.1 uncultured Gammaproteobacteria bacterium
AATCTCGCGCACTAAAACGCTAAAGGATTCTGGAACATGTATTTCTCTAACTGGTTCACCCTTAATAATTGATTCATAAGCTTTAGTCCGACCAGACACATCATCAGATTTAATTGTCAGCATCTCCTGTAAGGTGTAGGCCGCACCATATCCTTCTAAAGCCCAAACTTCCATTTCACCAAATCGCTGGCCGCCAAACTGAGCTTTACCACCCAAGGGTTGTTGAGTAATTAAAGAATAAGGACCGATTGAACGTTGATGAATTTTATCTTCTACCAGATGGTTAAGTTTTAACATATAAATATAACCAACGGTCACTGGCTTTTTAAAAGATTTGCCAGTCCGGCCATCATAAAGTATCATTTTACCGCTAGGATCAAACCCGGCCTTTTTTAATTCTTCCTTAATCGTCTCTTCACTCACGCCATTCAACACTGGAGTGGCCGCTTTATAACCCAATTTTTTAGCTGCTAACCCCAAATGGGTTTCCAAAATCTGGCCTAAATTCATTCGGGAAACAACGCCCAAAGGATTGAGAATAATGTCAATTGGCGTACCATCAGCCAAACAAGGCATGTCTTCCTGGGAAATAACCTTAGAAATTACCCCCTTGTTCCCATGCCGGCCGGCCATTTTATCACCCACTTGAATTTTTCTTAAATCAGCTACTAAAATCCGGATTGATTTAATAACACCGGAAGCTAATTTATCTCCCTGCTCGCGAGAAAATTCTTTTATACTAATTATTTTTCCATGTTCGCCGTGTTCAAGATAGAGAGAGGTGTCACGAACATCACGCGCTTTTTCACCAAAAATTGCCCGGAGAAGCTTTTCTTCAGCTGATAATTCAATTTCTCCTTTGGGAGTAATTTTACCAACTAAAATATCACCTGATTTAACTTCAGCACCAATTCTGACTATCCCCTCTTCATCAAGGTCTTTTAATTTTTCTTCACTAACATTAGGGATATCCCGGGTAATCATTTCTTTACCAAACTTTGTTTCTCTAACATCAATTATGTGTTCGTCAATATGAAGTGAAGTAAATCTGTCTTCTTGAACTAATTTTGAAGAAAGTAAAATAGCATCTTCATAATTACCGCCTTCCCATGCCATAAAAGCTACCAGAATATTTTGTCCAAGAGCCAGTTCCCCGCCTTCCATTGATGAACCTTCAGCCAGAATATCACCGGCCTCAACCCGTTGGCCCTTAACCACTACCGGCCGTTGATTGATACAAGTATCAAAATTTGAACGATTATATTTAGTTAAACGACAGGTCTGAGCCTGACCAGACCTGGTTGAAACGCAGATATGGTCAGCGTCAACCTCGCTAACTTTGCCTGATTTAGCTGCCATAATCAAGTGACCTGAGTCGTGAGCCACCTTACCTTCCATACCGGTACCAACAATTGGTGACTCTGATTTAATCAAAGGAACGGCCTGGCGTTGCATATTAGTGCCCATCAGGGCCCGTACTCCATCGTCATGTTCCAAAAAAGGAATAAGAGAAGTGGCCACACTAACTATTTGATTGGCAGCTACATCAATAAATTCCACCTGCTTTGCCAAACAAAAACCGGGCCGACCCTTAATTCTTGCTTCTACTTTTTTATCAACAATTCGGCCCTTTTTATCAACTTTAGTTGAAAAAGCGGCGATAATACTTCGATCTCCTTTAAAAGCATTGAGATAAACAATTTTATTAGTCACCTTACTATTGATAACTTTTCTGTAAGGTGTCTCAATAAATCCGTACTCGTTTAGTCTCGCATAACAGGCTAAATGCCCGACTAAACCAACATTCGGGCCTTCAGGGGTAGCAATCGGACAAATTTTACCATAAAATGTTCGATGAACATCACGCACCTCAAATCCAGCCCTCTCCCGCGTCAGTCCACCCGGCCCGGCTACAGTTAAACGGCGCTTATGCTCTAATTCGGAAAGTGAATTGGTCTGGTCCATAAATTGGGAAAGTTGACTGGACATAAAAAACTCTTTAATCACTCCGCTAATTGGTCGTACATTAATTAGTTGCCCGGCACTTAAACTCTTGGCTTCTAGGGTGCTCATTCTATCTCTGACAATGCGCTGTAATCTAAGCATTCCCACCCTGATCCTGTTCTGAACTAATTCACCAACTGCCCGAATTCGGCGATTGGCCAAATGGTCGATATCATCTGGCGCCTGTTGATTAATATTAAGTTTAATCAGTTCTTTAATAACCGCTACTATGTCTTCCTTGGTCAATGTTCGAGTATTTACTTTTTCTTTGAAATTGAAACGTTGATTTATTTTATATCGACCCACCTTACTTAAATCATAACGGTTGGGGTTGAAAAACATCGCGTAAATCAGACTCTTGGCATTGTCAGCCGTAGCTAAATCTCCCGGTCTAATTTTTCGGTAGAGTTCAATCAAGCCCTCGTCTTCTGAAGAAGAGGGATCTTTTTCTATAGTTGAAGTTATATATTTAACGTTCGGGTCAATATCAACTGCCCTAAATAAATCTAAAATTTCTTTGTCAGTACCATAGCCGAAGACCCTGAGCAGGGCTGAAGCGGTGGTTTTTCTCTGGCGGTCAACTCTAACCCAGATCACGTGACGAGTATCAGTTTCAAACTCCAGCCAGGCACCGCGGGAAGGAATTATTTTGGCGCTATAAAAAGATCGCCCCTTAATTGATTCGGCGGTGAAAAATACGCCGGGCGATCTAATTAATTGCTGAACAACCACTCTTTCAATTCCATTGACAATAAATGTTCCTCTTTCGGTCATTAACGGGATATCAGTAAAAAAGACTTCCTGGTCTGCTTTTTTGCCTGTTTTTTTATTAATCAAACGCACCTTTATTTTTAAAGGTGCTTCGTATGTCAGGTTTCTATTTTTACTTGTTACTTCATCAAATTTTGGCTCGCCAAGTGAGCAATTCAAAAAATGTAATTCAAAATTTCTACCAACGAAATCTTCAACTGGCGAAAATTCGCGTAACAGATCCTTAAGTCCTTTTTTTAAAAACCACCGATACGATGTTTTTTGTATTTCTGTTAAATCAGGCGGGCTAATACTGGGACGTGAGTCTAAAAAAAATTTACGCTTTTGAAAAGACATAAGTATTCTCAAAATCTTAGATAGACGCAAAAATCCCCTACAGGGAATTCTCTGAGGGGTTTTTGTTTATTAAATTTTGTCTAGCAAAATATACAATTGACAAAATTTAACCTAGAGTAATCTAGGAAATTTATTAGATTGTGTTTTATCGTAGCAAATATTCCTTATTTTGTCAACAACCGTATTTTGGCTTATTTAAGTCATAATATGAGTTATCCACAGGTTATCCCCAAAAATAGCAACTTGCTTACTTAATAATTGTTTATTTAACTTAACAATTCCTTAACAACCTGACGATCATCCCAGGGATTTTTTCTACCTTGCCGACCCATAATACACTGTTCACAACCCTTGCCAGTAATAACCACAATATCTTTTGGCTGAGCTATACTAAAAGCTTTTCTAATAGCTTCTCGCCTATCAAGAATTTTATAAACTCGCCCCTTAATAATTTCTGATTCGTTATCTTCAATCCCGGAAACAATTTGTTCAATAATCTGCTTTGGCTTTTCATTATACGAATCTTCATTAGTCACAATTACATAATCACAATACTGATTAGCTAATTCACCTAGTTTCGGTCTTTTCCATTTATCTCGTCCACCGCCGGCTGCGCCCAAAACGCCAATTAGTTTTGGCTGATAATCTGAAAATCCTATATTTTTTAACGTTTGATAAACTTTTTTAAGACTGTCCGGAGTGTGAGCATAATCAACAATTACTGTAAAGGGTTGGTGAACAACTACTTCCATTCGACCAGGAATGACTTTAATTTTTTCTAAGGCCTGCTGACAGATTGATAAGTCTATCCCCTGAGATAAGGCCGCACTAATAGCGGATAAAGAATTAATTACATTAAATTTGCCAAGTAGATTAATTTTAAATTGTTTATTATTAACTATAAACTCTGAACCATTAGCATTTAATTTTATATCTTCTGCCTTTATAACTTCAATTTTTTGTTTACAGCTTAAGTCTTCTGGTTTAAGGTTTATACCATATCCATATTGTTTATCAACTGGAAATTTCGAAAAATATTCGGCGTTCTTGTCATTTAAATTAATTATACTTATTTTTTCCACTATTTTACCATTTATTCGTTTGCGAAGCCCGGATAAACGTTTAAAAAGTTGCTGCTTGGCTTGTCGATATTTTTCAAAACTACCGTGAGACTCAATATGTTCAGCTGTTAAATTGGTAAAAATTGCCAGGTCGTAATCAATTCCTAAATGCCGCGACTGAATAATACCCTGGGAAGAAGTCTCAATAATCGCATACTGACAACCATTTCGAATCATTTGCTTAAGCATTCTTTGCAACCCAAAACGGCCAAGCATAGTCATTTTTGTCTTATTAATCCATTCTTTATTAGCAATTTTAAAATTGAAAGTCGTTGTCCAACCCACCTTAAAACCAGCTTCTTCCAAAATTCGACCGATCAAATTAACCACTGTTGATTTTCCGCTGGTTCCTGTAACGCCGATGATAATCATTTTGCGGCTCGGCCAATTATAAACAAAAGTCGCCAGTTTGACCAGAAACTGGTGATAAAAAAGAATAAAAGATTCTGGCAAAATTCTTTTTA